>JAICKM010000289.1 GCA_025927935.1 Chloroflexia bacterium
AACGCGAAGATCAGGCTTATTCTAAATTAACATTTATGCTCTTTGTGTCTGCGCGGTGCATATATGATCCGCTGTCCGGCGGCGCCCCACTAATTCCAGCCAATCGATCTACGCCCGCAGCGGGCCGCACGTTACGGTCCGCGAGAAGCCGCCGATGCCCGCGTATGCGCCCGTGTCGCTGGGCTAAGTATAACGCCTGGGCAACAGGCCAGGTACGCGACAGCCGGCGAACCCCGGCCCAATCATCTGGTTACCCGCTTCGGCTGTCAATGGGGAAGCGAGCGGCCAGCCACGCCTCGATGCGCTCCAGCACAGCCGGGGTGTCCGGGTCCCAGAACATGGTATGCCAGACTTCCGGGAACAGGATCAGCGCCTTGTCCTCGGCGCCGATCAGGTGGTAGAGCATCAGCGACCCCTGGTAGGGCACGATGCCGTCGCGCTTGCCGTGAATAATGAGCGTGGGCGGTGTGCAGCGGCGGGCGGTCACGGAGCAGCGCATACTCATGGCGACAATAGTCAGCATATAGCGGCCGCTGACACCGGGTAGCACGAGCGGATCGTTATCGTGAGCTTGCATCCAGGCCGCATCGCGCGATCCGGCGAGCGCGGCGCGCCACGCGCGCATGGCGCTCCCGTGCGCCTCGGCGGCCCGCCGCGCCTGCGGCGTGTGCCGCACCACGGTGAAATCGGCGATCTGGCGCGGATGGATCAGCAGCCCCGGCGCGACCAGCAGCACCCCTGCCACCTGATGGGATTGGGTGGCATACAACGCCGCGTAGTTGAGCGCGAACAACCCGCCCATGCTCTCGCCGATGAGCAGGATGGGCCGGTTGGGATAGTGCCGCCGCACCCAGCAGACCACGGCATGGAGATCGAGCAGCACGGTGCGCCCGCTGACCATCTCGCCCCGCGCGCCCCCGGATCGCCCATGACCGCGCGCATCGGGCGCGCAGAGCGGCACGCCCAGCCCGGCCAGGAAGCGACCCAGCCCCGCGTAAGCCGCGCCATAGTAGGCGACTCCGTGATGCAGCACGGCGACAGGACTACCGGGCCGCCCTTCCGCGACCGGCGCCCAGACGCGCACGGCGATCGCCGTGCCGTCAAACGTCTCGACCCGGTCGTCGAACTGCCGGACGGCGTCTACATCATCCCTCGCCTGCATGCGGCGCATGATCCTCCTTTGCCGGCGCGGCCTGCAACTCGGCCAGCCAGGCTTGCTCTTGCCTGGTCAGCGCAAGGCCGGCCAGTAGATCGGGGCGGCGCGCGACCGTCCGCCGCAACGCCTCGCGGCGCCGCCATTCGGCCACGCGCGCATGGTGCCCGCTGACCAGCATGGGCGGCACATCCCAGCCGCGAAAGCTCGCCGGGCGGGTGTACTGCGGATACTCCAGCAGGCCCGACGTGTGCGATTCGTCCTCGGCGGAGCCTTCAGCCAGCACGCCGGGCACCAAGCGGGCCACCGCATCGACCACTACCAGCGCCGCCAGTTCCCCGCCGGTGAGCACGTAATCGCCAATCGACAGTTCGTCAGTGATGAGATGTTCGCGCACCCGCTCGTCCACGCCCTCGTAATGGCCGCAGACCAGCACCATGCGCGGCAGAGCCGCCAGTTCCGCGGCCACCCGCTGGGTCAGCACGCGCCCCGCCGGACTCATCAGGATCACCGGTGGCACGGGGGACGGGCCTGCCGTGCCCGGCTGGGGTAGTTCAGACTCAGGGGGAAGCATATCGGGGGCCACCAGAGTCTCCGGCGCCCCCGCGCGGTGCCACAGATAGAGGCCGGGCGGCCCCGGCGGCAGGGTCAGCACCGTCTCGACCGCTTCAAACAGCGGCGGCGCTTTCATGACCATGCCCGCGCCGCCGCCGTAGGGATAATCGTCCACCGTGTGGTGCCGGTCGTAGGTGTAATCGCGGATCTGGTGCAGGCGCACCCCCAGGTGCCCGGCCTGCATGCCGCGCTTGAGAATACTGGCCCCCAGCGGGCCGGGGAACATTTCGGGGAAGAGCGTCAGAATGTCAACACGCATGAGGCAGGGCCGGATGGGCTAAATATCGTCAAATAACGGGTCAAGATCGTCCGTCGTGGCAGGCTTGCGCTGCGGCCCGGTGGTGGGCGGTAGCCCCCGGCGGCCCGGCCCGGCCAGGGGTCCGGCCAGGGGCCGCTCCGGCGGCTCCGCGGCCCGCGCGGTCAGGGGCGCGGCGGGCGCGGCCGGGTCGCCGTCGATCAACGCCTCCATCTCTTCAGGGGCCAGTTGGCCCACCTGCTGCACGCGCAACTCGGCCTGGTCGAGCAGCGTGCCGCAATAATTCGCCAGCGCCATGCCCTGCTCGAAGCGGGCCAGCGCTTCCTCCAGGCTCAGCCCGCCCGCGCTGAGCTGGGCCACGGCCTCTTCCAGGCGCTTGTACGCCTCTTCATACGATAGATTGCTTTTGGACGCGGCGTTCACACATGGCTCCTTCGCGTGTTCAGTGCTGGACAATGACGCGAGTAATCAGCGTAGCAGATGGATACGATAGGCCCGGCATATTCCACGAGGCAATGCGTAATTATACCACACGCGGCCCGGCAGCGCGCAGCCCGGGCCGCGCGCACAGGTGGGCGGCGGGATGTTACCCCCCGGCGCCCGCCCCGGCATAGCGCGGGGCGGCGATCCGCATCGCCCCTGGACGCGGTATCACTCTCCTCCGTCCCGCGCCCGGAAGGGACAGGGACGTTAGGCGGGTCCGCCGCCCGGCCGGCGCTGTAAGAGGGCTACGTAACGTTACGTAGCCCTCCGGCGTTTTGTGTCCTTCCTCACGATACATAATTCCTCCGATGTGTGCTAGCCTCCATCGCCGTATATTGAAAGCGTCGGCAATGGACCATTATATGATGAAAAGTGAGCAGCAAGTGAACAATTTTTGATCTGGTGAGTGAGCAAATGCGCCGGATACAGTAGAGGTGAGACACGGGAGACACCGGCCATTGATCGGAATATTCGCCGGGCCACGACGGGAGGCCACTGAAAGGTAATCGCGCTACGACTCAAGGAAGAGCGCGTAGAGTATGGAGGTTATTTCACATGATCGCAACAGCAAACCGGGGCCTGCTGGAACAGTCGAACCTGCCCGGCATTATTAAAGCGCAACCGTGGCAACACACCCTGGCCCGCGTTACCCACGAGTTGGCCCAACTGGTGGATCTGCCCGCGCCCCTGGCCGTGCGCGAAGGCCGCGCCGTCCTGGCCCAACTGACACAAGATCGCGAGTTCCTGACGGCGCAGATCTGGCCCATCCTGGCCGAAGTCCAATCTGAGGGACCATATGTGGCGCGGCGCTACGAGGCGCCGGGCGGCGCCTATTCGCTACAGGTCTTCGTCTGGCCGGCGGGCGCGCAGACGCAAATCCATGACCATTCGTGCTGGGGCATCTTCGGCCCGGTGGCGGGCACGCTGCGTGAAGAACGCTACCTGCGGCTCGACGAGGGCGCACGCGCCGGCGAAGCCCACTTGCGCTCCGCCTGGCGCCGCCTCTGGACACCGGACGACGGCCTGTCCACGTTATTGCCGTATGCCGGCGGCGTCCACCGGGTGAGCAACCGCAGCCTGCACCCGGCCATCTCGATCCACGTCTACGGCCCGCAGGGCACCATCGATGGGCGCGACTACGACCCGCTACGCGACTATGTCTGCGACCGCCTGACCGACGACACACCGGGTGGGTTGCTGCTGGACGACCTCATCGCCGCCTGCTGATCAGGCACCCCAGAGCGGTGGCCGCCGATCAAGCCCGGCGCCCGCCGTCAGGGCTGCGCCGGCTTGGGTTGCCCGGCGCGCACGGGCACACTGCCGTCGTGGAACTGGAGATCGAGGATGTCCCCGGCGGCGAGGTCGGCGATGGAGGCGGCAACGTGGCCCGTGCGCCGGTTGCGCACGATGACGTAGCCGCGCGTCAGGATCGCCGCGGGGGCCAGGGCTTGCAGGCGGGCTTGCTGGGTGCTTAGGCCCGCGCGCTGAAGGGCCAGGCGGTGGGTCAGATGCAGGTGGGCTGCCTCGGCCAGGCTGTCGAGGCGCTGGCGCTGCTGCTCCACCTGGGCGCGCGGCGAGTGGCGGGCCAGCACGGCGCGCTGCTCCGCTAGATCGCCCGCCGCGCTCTCCAGATAGCCGCTCATCAGGTCCCACAGTTCCTGGCGCAAGGCTTCCACATCGTCGATCAGTTCGCGGATGTCGGGCGCCACCAGTTCGGCGGCAGCCGACGGCGTCGGTGCGCGCAGGTCGGCCACGTAGTCCACGATGGTCGTGTCGGTCTCGTGGCCCACGCCGGTGACGACCGGCACGGGAGCGGCATAGACGGCGCGCGCCACGCGCTCGTCGTTGAAGGCGGCCAGTTCTTCGGGCGCGCCGCCGCCGCGGGCCAGGATAATCACATCCACTGCCCGCTCGTCGCGCAAGGCGGCCAGCCGTTGCAGCGCGGCGACGATCTGGGCGGGCGCCTGGTCGCCCTGCACCAGCGTCGCGGACAGAATGACCTGGGCCAGGGGGTAGCGGCGGCCCAGCACCTTCAGGATATCCTGGAAAGCGGCGGCACCGGGCGAGGTGACGATGCCGATGCGGCGGGGGTGGGCGGGCAGCGGGCGCTTGCGCTCCAGGGCGAACAGCCCCTCGGCGTCGAGCCGCTCCTTGAGCCGCTCGAACTCCAGCGCCGCAGTACCCTGCCCCTGCAACTCCACCAGATCGACCATGATCTGCACGGAGCCGCTCGCCTCGTACATCGTCACGCGGCCATGAACCAGCACAGCCAGCCCGTTGGCCGGGCGCACCGTCTGCCAGCCTGCGTGGCCGCGGAACAGCACGCACTTGATCTGCGCGTTGGGTTCTTTCAGCGTGAAGTAGTAGTGCCCCGACGGCGACTGGCTGCAATTGCCGATCTCGCCGGCCACCCAGCAGTCTTGCAGGGCGTCGTTGACCTCGAACAGTTCCTTGAGGTAGGAGACCAGCTCGCCGACGGCGAAGATTTCCACGCGATCCTAACTTTCGGCGATCACCATGAGCGGCTGGCCGTACTCCACGCCCTGGGCATCGCGCACCAGGATACGGGTCACCCGCCCGGCCACTTCGGCTTCGATGGGGTTCATCATCTTCATGGCCTCAACGATACCCACCGTCTGGCCCACGGCCACCTCGGCGCCTTCCACCACATAGGGCGGCTCCTGGGGCGCGGGCGCGGCGTAGAAGGTGCCTACCATCGGCGAGCTAACCAGGTGTTCGCCGGGGCCAAGCACGGGCGCCGCCGGGTGGCCGTGCCCGCCGGGCGCGGGGAGCGGCGTCGCGGGCAGCGCGGCGGGGGCAGCCGGTCTGGGCGTGGCGGCGGAGGCTTCCACCGGCGCCACAGCAGCGGACGGAAGCGCGGGCGGCACCATCAGCACGGGCGCCGGGACGGTGGTGGGCGCGCCGCCCTGTCCGCGCCGGATCAGTAGCTTGAGGCCGCCGCTCTCGATCTGCAACTCGTTGACATCGGTCGAGGTCATCAGCCGGATCAGCGTCTCGACTTCGGCGGTCAGCGTGGGCAGATCGACGCCGGGCGCGGCGACAGGCGCCGGCTCGGCGGCTTCTTCGCGCGGGCGCTCCGGACGGCGCCGGTTCGTGCCCGCCGGATCGCGGGTGCGGTCCAGCCGGTTGCCGGGCGGCGCATCCAGGCGGTTGCCGGCCATCTCGTCACGCCCGCGATCGGGCCGGTTCCCCGGCGCATCCAGGCGGTTGCCGGCCATCTCATCGCGTGTGCGGTCGGGCCGGTTGCCGGGCGCATCGTCCCGGCGATTCGACTCTCGGAAGGGAAAGCGGGATCCTACCACTAGCTCACACTCGCTCGATATACCCGCCGGTGCGGGTGTCCACTTTAATCTTGTCGCCGATGTTGACAAACAGCGGCACGTTCACCACCAGGCCGGTATCCATGGTCGCCGGCTTGTTCGCGGCGGTCGCGGTATCGCCGCGCACGCCCGGCTCGGTCCAGGCAACTTCCAGCACCACCGCCGTGGGCAGTTCTACGTCGATGGCCTTACCGTCATAGGAGAGCAGGTCAATCGTGTCCTGTTCGCGCAGGTAGTTGCGCGCCGCGCCCAGTTCCTTGGCCGTCAGCGTGACCTGGTCGTAGCTGGCCGTGTCCATGAAATGGTACGTATCGCCGTCGGCATATTGATATTGCACCACCGCGCGATCCAGTTCCACATCCTCGAACTTGCTGCCCGAAGGGAAAGTCCGTTCGGTGGTGGCCCCGGTGCGCAGGTTGCGCATGGTTATGCGCGCCATGGCGCTGCCCCGGCCCTGCTTGACATGCTGGTAATCGAGCACCCGGAACAACTCGCCATCCAGCACGAGCACAATGCTCTTTTTCAGTTCACCCGTCGTGATCATGCGCCGTTGGCTCTCCTACATTATAATAGCCGTGCTTGCGGGCCTGGGTGAGCACTTCGGCGCCGTCCGGCCCCAGCAGCACAAGGTCTTCAATGCGTACCCCGCCCCACCCCGGCAGATAAATCCCCGGCTCGATGCTGATCACCACGTTGGCATCCAGCGCCTCATCGGTCGAGGACGCTGCGGCGCGCGGGCCTTCATGCACCTCCAGGCCGATGCCGTGGCCGGTGCCGTGACCGAACTTGTCGCCGTAGCCCGCCGCCTGAATCACGTCGCGCGCCGCAGCATCGACCGCCACGCCCGACACCCCGCTGCGCGCCGCCGCCTCCGAGGCCAGGTGCGCACCCAGGACGATATTATAGATCTCTTTGAACTGCGCGTCCGGCTCGCCCAGGATAATCGTGCGCGTCATGTCCGAATTATAGCCGTGATAGCGCGCGCCCATGTCGATGACAATGGGTTCGCCCGCCTGGATCGCGCGTTCGCCCGGCACGGCGTGGGGCATGGCCGCGTTCGGCCCGGAGGCGACAATGGTGCTGAAAGCCGGGCCTTCGGCGCCCAACTCGATCATGCGCGCCTCGATCAGGTGCGCCACCTGCTTCTCGGTCATGCCGGGCCGGATCTGCGCGCTCACCTCGTCGAAAGCCTGGTCGGAGATCGCCACCGCGTGGCGCAGCAGGGCCAGTTCGGCGTCGTCCTTCACCGTGCGCTGCTTGTCGATCAGGCCGCGCGTGGGCACCAGTTCGACATCGGGCAGCGCCTTGCGCAGATCCTCGTAATGGCTGTAGAGCAGGTGCTGGGCCTCGAAGCCGAGCCGGCGCACGGGCAGCGCCCGGATCTGCTCGGCCAGGCTCTCGATCAGGCGCGGGCCGCGCACCCGGACAGTGCCGTCCGCGAATTCATCGGCGGCCTGGATATTGAAGCGCGAGTCGGTGAGCAGGATGGCCTCCCGCGGCGTGACCAGCAGGACGCCCGCCGTATCGAGCGGCGGCATATCCTCGCCGGTGAAGCCGCTCAGGTAGCGCCGGTTGTGCGGGTGAGTTACCAGGAAAGCGTCGAGGTTCTGGGCCGCCAGGGCCGCCAGCAGCTTGGCGCGGCGCTCCGGCAAGGCGGTGGACGCGGGCCGGCCGGTTTCGGGCGCAGCCGCGGGAACATGCGTGGTCAACGCGGGATCTCCTTCTTGGGCGAACAGGGCGGCGCCTGACTCCGCAAGGCGCGCTTTCGGGATTATACCACAATCAATGTGATTCCGCACCTGCAATCACGCCCGGCCGGGCGCGGGGCAAGATCTTGGTCGAACCATCGTCAGGCCGGGCAAGCGGCCCTCGTACATCGTTGCCCGTCCCGGCCAGGTGTTGCGTAGCACAGCGCTACAGCGCCCCCGCCACCACCTCCCCGCCGACCACCGTGGCCGTGACCTCTGTTTGCGGGATCGTCTGCGGGTCGCTGGCGAGGATATCCCGGTCGAGCAGGACGAGATCGGCCAGTTTGCCGGGCGTGAGCGAGCCGAGCAGGTGATCGGTGCCGCCCGCGTAGGCTGCGTCCAGGGTGTAGGCGCGCACCGCGTCGGCCACCGGCAGCCGCTCTTCCGGGTACCACCCGCCCGGCGGCTGGTTGCGCGTGTCCTGGCGGGTCACGGCGGCGTGGATGCCGAGCAGCGGGTCGAAGGTCTCCACCGGGCAGTCGGAGCCGAAGGCCAGGCGGGCACCCGCCTGCTGCAAGCTGCGCCAGGCGTAGCCGCCCCGGCCCACCCGCGCGCCCCAGAGCCGATCGGCGGCCTCCATGTCGGAGGTCGCGTGGATCGGCTGCATCGAGGCGATCACGCC
>JAICKM010000762.1 GCA_025927935.1 Chloroflexia bacterium
AAAGCAATAGGCTCCTTTGCGTCGCGATGCATACAGTCACGTTGTGATGGACAAACAAAAAGCCGGTCGGGGAAACCCGCCGGTTCTGCATGCAGCGAAGGACGACCGGAGCCGTCTGCGCGGGGGCGCTAGACCCCTCCCCGATGGAGGACCAGCCGCGGGGGCGCTGCATGCCGGATGTTGATGTCTTTCATCAGCAACGCCTCCTTTCGCTCTGGGCGCGACCGCACAGGCCGCGCAAGTCTAGACATTTCGGGGCAGCCGTTCAGGCGAGCCGCTGTTGAGGACCAGTATAGCGGGCGCGAGGCTCCGTGTCAATACATCGCAAGGCGGAACGGCGCGGGGACAAGATTTCGCATCCCAGTGCCCGATCCCACCTCAATCCTGACCCCAGCGGGGATCGGCGATCTCCCCCTTCCCGCGGCGGGAAGGGGGCCGGGGGTTAGGTTGGTCCCCGCGCCGGGATGCCGCTCTTGCCGGCAATACGCTGCCGCACACCTCAAGGCGGAACGGCGCGGGGACAATGCTCAGGCGGGCGCGGCGAGGAACCGGCGCAGCACCTGGGCGAACGCGGCGGGCTGCTCGAACATCGGCATGTGCCCGGCGTGGTCGATCACGACGACCGGCCCGGCGCCCGTCTGCGCAGCCAGCGCCGCGCCGAGGGCGGGCGATCCCAGCCCGTCTTGCGCGCCCCAGATAACAAGCGTGGGGCAGCGCACCTCCAGGGCGGAAGCGGGAACCGGAGGCTCCAGCAGGATGCGCTGTTGCACACGGACATAGGCACGGATGCCCCGGCGGATGCCCGCGCGCAACTGCGGCGTGAGCAGGGCCGGATCGGAGACGTACCGGCCCATCATGGCATCCAGCCCGGCCAGGCGGCCCAGCACGGCGGCAAGCAGGTCGCCCAGCGGCCCGGCGGCGAGTACCAGGCGGAGCGACGCGCCGACCGCCAACGGGCGCCCGCCGTCCACCAGCACCAGGCGGGCGACGCGGTCCGGATACGTGGCGGCGAACACGCGGGCAATGGCCGCGCCCATCGAGTTGCCCACGACGTTGACGCCCGCCCCGATGCCTGCGGCATCGCAGAAGGCAGCCACCCAGGCGGCATAGGCCGGGTAGCTGGGGTGGGGGAGAGGCGCGGTTCGCCCGAAGCCGGGCAGGTCAGGCGCCAGGACGTGGAAATCGCGTCCCAGATCGGCCAGGTTGCGGCCCCAGTGGAGCGCCGCGTTGCCGAGTCCGCCATGCAGCAGTATCAGCGGTGGCGCTGCGGGCGGCCCGGCACTCCAGTAGCGACAGGGTCGCCCCTGTACCCCGATGGTCCTGACCTGAACGGTGGGCACAGCCGGTGCGCTACTTGCTGGCGAGGGCGCGGCGCGCGATCTCGCTGCCCGGCTCCTGGGTGGCGGCCAGCAACTCCATCAACTCATTGAAGTCCTCGCGGCTGAAGCGCAGGAACATCTCGATGCCGCGGTTGAACACTTGCACAAAGTCGCGCATTTGCTCCAGCCGGGCACGCAGTTCCTGCGTGTCCTCGCCCGCATCCTCTGCAGGCGGCGTTTTGCCGTTGATGCCGGGGTGCGCGGGGGGTAGCAGCGCCAGCGTGTCGCTGAACGCCTCGATGATCGGCTCAACCTCGCGCTTGCGCCGTTCGCGCACCACGTTCTTGAACCAGCGCCAGGGGTCTTCCTCGGCCACGAAATACTGCTTGCGGTCGCCCTTACGGTGCTGCCGGTGGACCACGCCCCAGCTCATCAGCGCGCGCAGGTTCATGCTCACGTTGCCCCGGCTGATGTTGAGGCGCTCCATGATTTCGTCGGCGGTCAGTGGCTGGCCGGTGATGTAGAGCAGGGCATGGATCTGGCCCATGGTCTTGTTCAGGCCCCAGACAGTTACCAGATCGCCCCACTCATTGATGAATCGGTCCTGGACTTCGTCGATGGTGTTGGGCATCCTCAATCACCTTGGTGCGACGACCTCTCCGCACACAGGCCGCCAGAAATGAAATTTCAATACATTCTGAAACTATTTTAGCATATATGCTCCTGCAAGTCAAGATCTGAACGATTAATAGCTGCTGTAAATTACGATGGCCGTTGCCGCTTTCCTCATGCTGTAGCCTGGCGTATAATGCGTCCTGTGTGCCTCGGTAGTGCGCAAGGGGAGGAGCACCAGCTTTGGTTGACATAATTAGTAACGTGGCAGCGCTGATCGCGGCGGTGGAACAGGCGGAGCGCGCGGGGCAACCCAGTACCGGCCTGATCCGCGATTACCTGGCCCGGCGCCGCGCTGCGGGCCAGCCGTTACCGGAGGTGGCCGGGGACCAGGTGACGTTTCTCTATGTGGGGCGCCGCGGCGGCCCGCCTACCTCGGTCGTCTTCTCGGCGGAGCGCGACGGCTGGCCGGAAGACGCACCGCGGTTGCAGCGGGTCGGGGCCAGTGCGCTCTACTACCATGCGGAACACCTGGACCCGGCGGCGCGCTTCCTCTACCGCTATGTGATCAACGGCCGCCGCGGCGCCGACCGGCTGAACCCGCACCAGGCGCTGAAGGAGCAGTGGGCGCCCAAGTCGGAACTCTGGATGCCGGCGTATCATCCCGCCCCTCAGCGCAGTCCGCTCCCCCATATCCCCGACGGGCAGCTTAGCGAGCATCTTTTGCCTTCGGCGGCGCTGGGGCACGAGCGCCCGGTGTTTATCTGGACTCCGCCCGGTTACGACCCGGCGGCGGGCGGGGACTATCCCTTCCTGCTGTTCCACGACGGCGAGGGTTACATTGAGTACGTGGGCACGCCGACGATTCTGGCGAACATGATCGCCGCTGGGCAGATCCCGCCGGTGGTGGCGGTGTTCGCCCCGCCCCTGGACCGTCGCCGCGAATATAGCCTGTCGGACGCCTATGTCACGTTCTGCGCCGAGGAGATTCCCGCCTTTATCGCCCAGACCTATCCCGGTGTCAGCCGGGACCCGGCGCGTCGGGCCGTCATCGGGGCCTCGCTCGGCGGGCTGATTTCGGTCTACATCGCCCAGCGGCGTCCCGACGTATACGGGCTGGTGGGCAGCTATTCGGGCGCCACGCGCTACGATGATTACCGGGTCGAGCGTGAGTTGGAAACGGCGCCCCCGCGCGCCGCGCGTTTCTACTTGGTGGCTGGATTGTATGAGCGCTGCCTCAACCACCCGCATGGCGCGCCGGGCGGCCCCTGGGACCTGCTCGACAACCAGCGCCGCCTAGCTGCCGTCCTGGCCCGCCTCGGCATCGCTCACGAAGCCCATGAATACCCCGACGGCCACAACTGGGGCTTCTGGGCCGACCACCTGGCCGAGGGCCTGGCCTGGCTCTTCCGCAGTGCTGAGTGCTGATCGCGCAGCGGTGCCGCA
>JAICKM010000914.1 GCA_025927935.1 Chloroflexia bacterium
CAGGCCCTGAGCGGACCACCCACACCAATTTAGAAAGCAGTACCCTCCATGGACTCGTTCCTCCTGTCTCCCTCCGCCGTTAGAAACCTGCCCATCCTGATCCTGAATGTGCTGCTGGCGGTCTATCTCCTGCGCGGATATCGCCGCTCCCGCGCGACCGCGCTGCTGGCGCTCTGGATGTGCAGCTTGGCCGTCGCCTTCCTGGCGATCTTTCTGTCGCGCACGACTTACGACAATCCCGTTTTCAGCTTTATCGCTAACTGGCAGGTGGCGACCCTGGCCGGGCTGGCCGGCACGGTCGTGTTGCTGGCCTTCGCCTATGCCTTCCCGCGCAATCCCTATCCGCGCGAGGCGCGCGCTGTGCTGATCGCCGCCGGCCTGGTCGCCGCAGGCATCGGCGTGCTGCTGCTGGCCGGGATACCCGCCGGCCCGGCGAACTACTGGTACGAGTTCCGTCGCTTTGTCTGGACCCCGCACGAACTGGGGCTGGGCAACGTCCTATATCCGCTGGTGCTGCCGGTGGGCTACCTCTGGGCCCTGGTGGTTCTGGTTCGCAAGACCCTGTCCCTGGGCCGGGACGGGCGCCCGGCATGGGCCCGCCTCTGGCGCCCGGCTACCGCGGACGCCGCCGCCGCCCGGTCCTTCGCGCTGCTGCTGGTCGCGGCCGTGCTCGTATCGGTGCTCGATACGCTTTCGACGGCGGGCGTCGTGCCCTCCGCCGCGTTCACCACCGCCTACCTGGTCACCTTCCTCGGCTTTGCCCTGGCCTATATCAATAACGCACCCGAACCGTCGAGCTTTCGCGTCAAGATCATCGGCGTCTCGCTGGTGACGATCCTGGTGGTGCTGGGGTTGGTGGCCGAGGTCACGCTGGCCGAAGCCGAGCACGCCTACGATCAGGAGCACCTGGCCGAAGTCGCCCACATCAGCACCCTGCTGGCAACCGGCAATCTGGCTGCGGTCGACGCACGGGTAGCCTATGTCGCCGCGTTGCCCGCGAACGGACCACCCGCCCCCGTCCTCGTGCGCGATCCCGGCTTGCCGCCACCGGCCCTGCTTGCGCAGGATTCGGTCGTCGCCGGACCCCGGCGCTACCGGGGCGCGGACGCGCCGGTGCGCGGACAATACACGGCCTACGCCGTGACCGTGGGCGCGCAGACCTATGAAATCGGCTATCCGTACCTGGAATACCGCCGGGCGCTCGACTCCACGGACCGCCAGTTAGCCGCCGTCATGCTCGGCGCAACTGCCGCCATCCTGGCCGGCTTCTCGCTCTTCTTCCAGGTCAGCCTGATCCGCCCGCTGGAGGCCCTCCTGGCCGGCGTGACCCAGGTCAACGCGGGCCGCCTCGACGTGACCGTGCCGGTGCGTGTGGAGGATGAAATTGGCTTCCTGGCCCGCTCGTTCAACGGCATGGTGCATTCGCTGGCGGCGGCCCGCGACACCCTGGCGGCGCAGGAGCGGTTGCAGAGCGAACTCGACATCGCCCGCGGCATCCAGCAGCGGTTGCTGCCCCGGCAGTTGCCCCACCTGGCCGGCTTCGACCTGGCCGCGGCCTGCCGGCCCGCCCGCGAGACCAGCGGCGACAGCTATGATCTGCTGCTCGACGCCCAGGGCCACCTGCACCTCGTCGTGGCCGACGCCTGCGGCAAGAGTGTGCCCGCCGCCCTGCTGATCGCCCTCAGCCGCAACCCGCTCCGGGCGGCGCTGGCCCGCACCGGTGACCCGGCGGGCGCGCTCTCCGAAACCAATCGCCTGCTGGTTTCCGACCTGGCCGCGCACCAGTTCGTCGCCGTGGCCTGCGCCACCCTCGATCCGGTGGGGCGCGAGTTGCACCTGGCGAACGCCGGGCAGGTCTATCCGGCCCTGGTGCGCGCGGGCGCCGGTGCCTCTTTAGAGGCAGGCCCGCCCGCCTGCTCCTTCCTGGAAACGCCCGGCCCGCGTCTCCCGCTGGGTCTGGTGCCCAACCTGACCTACGAAGCGCTGGATGTGCCTCTCCAGCCCGGCGATCTGCTGGTCTGCTACAGCGATGGCCTGGTCGAAGCCACCAACCCAGCCGGCGAACCCTACGGCTTCGACCGGCTGGCAAGTCTGCTCTGCGGCCTGGGCGCCTACATGGCTCCCGCCGCCGACACGCTTGACCGCATCCTGGCGGCCGTCACGACCTGGGCGGCCGGCGATCCGCATCCCGACGACATCACGCTGGTAGTGGTCCGAGTAGGCATCGCCGAGCCGGCGTCATAGCCGCCGGCCTTATTGCGCTGTAGGGGCCGGTTTGCAACTGGCCCGCCGCCTCCCTGTCGCGGTCCGCTATCCCCTTGCCTACTTCGTGCTCTTCCAAAAGTCCCCGCCTGGCCCTATTGACAAAATTAGATACCGGGTGTATAATTTCTCCGAAACTACCTACCGGGTAGTTAATTATAATCGAGGCAAGCCCATGGTCGAAAGCGGAGCCGGAATCAGCGCAAAACGCATTGTGCCCGCAGCGCTCACGCCGCGGCTATAACAGGAGCACAGCAATGGCTATCTTGGAAGCTCAGAACCTGAGCAAAATCTATGGACGCGGCGC
>JAICKM010000053.1 GCA_025927935.1 Chloroflexia bacterium
CGCGCCGGGCCTGGCCCTGATCGCAATGGGGCTTTACATAACGCTGGCGCTGGGTGGACTAATCCTTTGCACCGAACTGGCCGGGGCGCTCTACCTGCCCGCCTGGGCACGCCTACAGGGCGGCGGCAGCGCGACGCCGCGCGGTGGCACATCCGCTGTGGCCGCGCCGGGCGCCTGGAGTGCCCGCACTCCGCTGGCCCTGGTCATCGCCGGGCGCGAGTGGCGCGGCCTTGTGCGCGACCGGCGCACCCTCACCACGTTGACCCCGCACCTGGCGCTGTGGGCGCTCTACGGCGGCGCCCTGGTCTGCGCCGCGAGTGCGTTGCGCCCCGGTCGTGGTGCGGCCCTCGGGGGCGGCGCGGCGCCGTCGCAACTGGGCACACAGATCAACGCCTTCCTGGCCGCCGTGGTGCTGGTGATGGCGGCGCTGCTGTTCCTCGAACTGAGCCTCAGCAGCCTGAGCCGCCAGGGCCGCGCCTGGTCGATCCTGCGCCTCGCCCCGGTGGCCGGGGCCACCATCCTGCGCGGCTGGTTCCTGGCCCTGGCGCTGCCGTTCGCGCTGTTGAGTAGCGCGCTGCTGGTCGTCGTCGGCCTCTGGCGCGGGTTCACTCTGGGCGGCTTCCTCTACGGCTGGGGCGGCGTCGAACTGATCGGCCTCAGTATGCTGGCCGTCACCCTCAGTATGAGTGTGCTCTTCGCCCGGCCCAATCCCGCCGACCCGCTGCAACTGCTGGACGGCGGCGCGCGCCTGCTCGGCGAACTGATCGCCCTGGCGCTCGGCGGGCTGACCGGCGGCATCCTCTGCCTGCCCCTGGTGGTGGCGGCCCAGACAGACGCGCCCGCGCCCGTCTGGCTCTGGCTGGTCGCCCTGGCCGGCGCAGCCGTCGTCGCGGGCGGCGGGAGCGCCCTGGCGCTGCTGCTCGCCCATCGCCGCCTGCCCCACGCCGGGGAGTTCTGAGCACGCATACCAGTTCAACGATCAGCGCCGCTGAGGGATTGGTCCCGGAAGAGGATCGTTACGGCGGTAGGACTTGCCGGGCGCCGGCCAGGGTACCGTTATAGGCCACCTCCATACCTGGACAGTACCGGATCAAGGCAGCAATACGGAACTGATCGACAGGAGAAACCAGGCCGCCAGCAAGAGCGTCCCCGCAACGATCGGGCCGGTGGGTGGGCGGAAAGCGCGATACTCCAGCGCCGCGAGCACCGTGCCGCCCAGCATAGCGATCACGTTGTGGCCGGTAAGGGCGCAGGCCAGCATCAAAAAGCCGCAGGCGGCTACGCAGGACCCTCCGACAAGGAAGCCGAATCGTAGGCAATCGCGATCCGCCTTCCAGCCCGCGGGCGCGAGCGGTCGCCGCAGATGGCAGAAAACCAGCGCCCGCATGCGGACAGGGACCAGCACCCAGAGCGCCGCTAGACTGAATAGCCCGGATACGAGCAGTGGATTATCGCTTCCGTCGAGTGTCCGTAGCCATGCGGCCACGACCCCAACAAGCATCCACGGCAGGAGAAAGCCCAGCAGGTAGAGCAGAATGGCGCGGTGCCGCCGGTGGCGGAAGCTCTGGAACGCCACCCACCGTAACGGCTCCAACATGAGGGGCACCATCATCGCCACCACCATCAGTCCCCAGTAGAGCAGCTCCACCGGGAAGGGCACGCTGTCCGGGACGGCCATGGCGTGGTGCGCATGCTCCTGGTGCGCGCCGCCATGAGAAACGACCGCCCCCCAGGCCAGCGCCACCAGCACCAGGCACCACCACTCCGGGTGCGTCCAGAAAAACCGGCGCAGCCATTGACCGGACACCCGGTTGCTCATAGCTAGTGCGCGGCTCATGTGAAGAACAGGCTCACGCGCCCGACCGTCACCGTCGCCCCTGCCCACTTGCGAACAGGCACCAGGCTCACATCGATATGTTGCGGATCCCAGTCCGCCGCCGTGGAAAGCTCATGGTAGATGCTCGATATATCGAGCGTGTAGGTCAGGCCCGAACCTGGGTGCTGGGCCGTGGCGCGACTGGCCTCCGCGACCCCAAATAGATCCAGCCGCCCGGCGAACCGTTCGGGATGCTGGGTGGGTTCCTCGCCCGCCGGGATGTTCACATATACGTCATAGGAATTGGCCCGTCCACCGGCAGTCAGGTTCTCCAGTTGTAGCAGGACGCGCGGTTCCGCGGCGGGCGCCGCCGCGATCGACTCGGCTGGGGCCGCTGCGGCAGCAAGGCGCTTGCGGGCCGTGGCGTGCGCAGGGGTGGGCACCCGTATCTGCGCCGGCGTATTGCCGACCTGGAAACTGGTTTCCGTCGCACCAACCAATTCGGGGGGAATGGATTCCGGCATAGCTACCTCCGTCAGGGGTGCCCTCGGCGCGAGCCGCGCGGCAGGCCGTCGCTCGGCCAGGGGATCGCTCACATCATCATAGGTGTAGTCCAGCGCGCTGGTATCGACGACATCCGAACCGCGCAAGGTGACTACCTGCTGGGTGACATCGTAGAAAGAAAACGCGGTTCGGCTGAGCCACTGCAGGCTGTTGGGGTTCTGATGCCCGGAATCACGATTGAGCCAGACTTGCCACAGGCGATCAATATTGGCATGGTGCAGCCAGAAGATCGGGTCCAGGCCCGCGGTGTTGAAGCCCCCCATCCACCCCGTCGGTCCCCCGACAGCCACATGTATGGTGCCGTGCGGGACGCGCTCCAACCGCCCAGGACCCGGACCGTTGTGCGAGAAGTTGGTGGGAAACCCGCCGAAGTTGTCGGCATTAGAACTCGAAAACCCGGCCTGGGTCAGCGCGGTTTGCAGGGCAACGTCGCGCTCATCCGCGAATTGCCGGCCTGCGTTACAGTCTGGGTCACGCTCCGCCACATAGAGATGATTCGGCGTGCTGTCGGGCAGGGTGGGGTTGCGAAAGGCCGGCGGCAAGAGCCGTGACGATGCAGCAGCACTGTAGTTCCAGTACGGCAGCGCCCAGTCCCGCGGTCCGCCCAGTTGCACCACGGCCGCCGCCACGATCTGCTCGAAGAAGTGCAGGTACATGCGGTGCCAGGGCAGGAAGAACCAGGAACCATGCTGGCACTGCGCCCAAAAGCGCCGGCGGATAGTGAGGGCCGGCAGTTTTTCCCGTTGTACTGCGAGGGGATCGGCGCTGCGCAGGTAGTCGTGGATCGCGGCCTGGAAGCGCCAGCTTGTGGGATCAGTAATCGGGCGCTTCCGCATTTCGCCAATCGCCCGTCCGTACCACAAAAGGGTCTGATCGCCGGAAGGAAGCTGTAACACATTGCGGCGAATTCTAGCCATCGTATTACCTCCCGTTTAGGTGGCCTTGTCTGTTCAAACGAGGGGCGCCGCCGGAGAGAGCGTTGGCGGTTTCAACCGCAAAAGATTGTCTGCCTACATGACTGTTATCGCAACACCCGCACTCCCGTTACCTGGTTCCAAACCTGGAAGCTTGCTCTGTTGGACTCCGGCCGCCGGACCTATCCGGTATATGGCAGGCAGGGTTATTATACCCCATGCGACGGTATTGCAAGAAATAACGGGGCCTGCTACAGTGGCCGGCCGCTGGGGGCGACCTCACGCTGCTTGTTCATCGCTGGCTACCTCACGCCGGGCAGGGCTAAGTAACAATCACCAAGGAGTACCACCATGAGTTTGCATTACGAGTTTATGCTGGCCTTTGACCTCAAACCCGGCACACCACCGGAGATTATCGCCTTGCTCCAGTACCTGACTCGTACTGAAGACTATGCTTACGACGGCCCGCCACCACAACCTGTTATCGGTTACTCCGATGATGACAACGATCCCTGGTGGCGGCAAATGCTGCAAGGTCGGGGCGCGCTGTGGTACGGGGCCGGATCGGCAATCAGCGTCTTCGCTGATACCTCATCTTGGCGACGCGACCACGCGCAGTACACCTTGACGATACGTAGCGACGCATTGGATGATGATTTCTACCAGATCTGGTTTCGTATGTTCGTCTGGTTGGCGCAATACAGCGCCACCGAGGGCTGGGTGGGATACTATCGGGAGGAAGCGGACCAGCAGCCGACCCTGATCTATTTCCGCCAGGGCCAGGTCTATTACTACGACATACCCGATACCGTACCCATGCAGCCCATGTCTGAGGGGGGCGCTGGAAACGATCCATTGGCGGCGATGTAGCCCCAGCTTTTCTTGACGTAGCAGCCATGGGAGATTTCCTCCCAGCAGCTACTCCTTGCCCAGCGCCGGGCATTTCGTTTACCATACACCGAAACCATTAGTCCCCACGTGGGCCTTGTCACTCTGAGCGCAGCGAAGAGTCTCGTCTTTGGCCCGAACGAGACGGAGATTCTTCGCTGCGCTCAGAATGACGGATAGGGAGCGGGCAATGTCACTCTGAGCGCAGCGAAGAGTCTCGTCGCCGGTCCGAACGAGACGGAGATTCTTCGCTGTGTTCAGAATGACAGCAAACAACTGACGGCCAACAACTGACCACCGACCACTGACACAGGAGAGCAAACATGGCGAACGTCTACCCGGAGATCACACCCGAACTGCAACGGTTTATCGAGCGCCAGCCGCTCTTTTTCGTCGCCACCGCGCCGCTGGCCGCCGAGGGGCACGTCAATCTGTCGCCCAAGGGCCAGGAATGCTTCCGGGTGTTGGGGACGGACCGCGTGGCCTACCTCGACCTGACCGGCAGCGGCAACGAGACCGCCGCCCACCTGGCCGAAAACGGCCGCATCACCTTCATGTTCTGCGCGTTCGCGGGCGCGCCGCGCATCCTGCGCCTGCACGGCATGGGGCGGGTTGTGCTGCCCGCGACGGACGAGTGGGCCGCCCTGGCGCCGAGCTTTCCCGCCCTGCCCGGCGCGCGCCAGATCATCCTGGCCGAGATCCAGCGGGTGTCCACCTCCTGCGGCATGGCCGTCCCCCTCATGGATTACACCGGGCAGCGCGACAACCTGCGCGTCTGGGCCGAGGCGAAGGGCGCCGACGGCCTCGTCGCCTACCGCGAGGAGAAAAACCGTCGCAGCATCGACGACCTGGAAGCGCCGCGCGGCTAGCGCGGCTCACGACCTGGCGGGGCCGGCGCCGCCCGCTGCCCATTGGCCCAGCATTGTGGGGTAGACCGGCTCGGTCAGGATACGCCCGAAGACAGCGCGCCGGTCCGGCCCGGCCAGCAGCGGAGCCAGCAGAGCGTGGCCGTAGGTGTAGGTGAAGGTGTAGACGCGCCAGAGCGGCGATTGCAGGAAGCGCAGGTGGTGTACTGCTTCCTCGGGGCGGCGCAGCCCCCAGCGGGCCACGTACTCGGCCACTTCCTCCGGCGGGCGCCCGTCTTCGTGCAGCAGGAACGCCGCGTTGCCGCTCACCCCGCTCAATGCCTCGGCCGCGGCGCGGATGCGCCCGGCCTGCTCCACGTCCATCTGCTTTTCGAGCGCGGGCAGCACATGAGCGGCGGTCCAGGCCAGGTCGTCCGCGCCGTCGAAGATCATCTCGCGCGCCGACGTGGCGATGCCCTCCGAAATCAGACTTTCGGGAGTGTTGATGAGCTGGATCGCGTACTCGCCGTGGCCCTGCCCGCGATACTGCGTCACTTCGCGCAGCGCGTGCTCGGTGTGGTGGCCGGGATAGCCTTCGTGGCACAGGTAATCGACCAGCCCGTCCACCTGCATCGGCAGATCGGTGTTGATCTCGATGCGCGAGCGGGCGTGCCCCAGATACCAGTTATATGCGCCCCACGGCTGATCGCGCACCAGCGTAAGTTCGATGCTTTCGTCCGCCGGCAGCGGCCAGTGCAGGGTCGTGCGGGCGCGCACCTCGGCGGCGATGCTGTCGAGCACCGGCAACACGGCCTGCGGTGGAGCCTGGAAGCGCTGCCGCCAGGCCGCCCGCCGCTCGGCCAGCGACCCCGTGCCGGGCAACATGGCGTCGAGTTCGGCGTGCGCGGCGGCGAACACGCCCTCCGGCACGCGCTCCGGCTGGATGTCGAAATAGAGCCGGGCCTGCTCGGCGAAGGGGATGATCTCCCCGGCCAGCACGCGGGCCTGCGCTTCGAGCGCCGTCACCTGGCGGCGCAGATATTCGCTGCGGGCGGGGGCATAGCCCATGCCGGGCAGGTCGGCGGCCAGCCGGGCGGCGGCGGCCCGGAGATCGGCGGGCGCGGGCGCGGGTTCGGCGTTCACGGCCTCCCGCCACGCCGCCGGGCCGATCCAGGCGTCCACCGTGCCGGGGGCCAGCCGCTCCAGGCGCAGCCCCAGCAGGGCATACTCGCGCGTCCAGGGGTCAAACAGCCGCGCGTCCTCGGCGGCGGGATCGGGGGTCGTGGTCATATTACTCCTTTACATAACTAACGGCGGGTGTGGCTTGCCTATGGCGTCCTGATCCCGCCAAAGCGGCGCCAATCCCGCCGGAATCCCGCCAAAGCGGCGCCAATCCCGCCGGAATCCCGCCAAAGCGGCGCCAATCCCGCCAGAGAGAACCTCTATCCCGCCAAAATAGCGCGAATCCCGCCATCGGGGGTTCTCAGGCAGGGCGGCGAGACTCATCGCCGAGCGCGGAGTGACCCGGATCATGCATCCCGCCACCCTTGTCATTCTGAGCGGAGCGAAGAATCTCGTCTCGTGCGGGTTCCAAAGGAGACTCGTCGCTGCGCGCAGAGTGACGGCGGGGAATGTCGGCGCGATCTGCTTGCGGCTTAACCCGCGTCGGACGACTCGCTGTCTTCGACCTGGGCGGGCGCGGTCGCGGCCTCGCCGTCGTCGGCCAGCGTGTAGAAGCGGGCGCGGCCCGATCCGTGGACAGTCAGGAAGCCCCGGTTCACCAGGTCGCTCAATTCGCGGGCGGCGGTGCGGTCCGACATACCCGTCAGCGTGCGGTACTCGGCGTTGTTCAGGCGCCCGCGCTCCTGCAACACCTCGATGGCCCGCAACTGGCGCTCGTTCAGTTCGGTCAGCCGGGCGGCCAGGCGCCCGGCGCTGCCCGCGGATGGCGCGGGGTGCGGCTGCGCGACCGGGGCGGGTTCGGCGGCGGGCGGCTGATAGCGCGGGCCGTAGAAGGTGACGACGAACTCGCCGCCCTCCTCGCGGAACTCCGGCGGGGGCAGGCCGTGCTCACGCATGGCGTGGATCATCAGGCGCACTCCGCTGCCGATCTGCTCCATATAGCCCGGCAGATCGCGCAGCAGGCCGGTGAGCACCGGGTTGCGCGCCCGCGACTGGGTGCGCCCGCGGGTCATCAGGGTCAGGCTGATGCCGGGTGGCAAGAGGCCGGGGGAGTGGACCTCAATCTGCTGCGGGTAGACAAACACGCGCACATGCTGGCCCGCCTCGTGGTAATCGCGGTGCACCAGCGCGTTGGTCACCGCCTCGCGGATGGCCTTCAGCGGGTACTCCGGCAGATCGATACGCTTGAAGCCCTCGATCTCAGCGCCCAGCGTCATGCTTGCGTCGACAAAGCGCTCGGTGGCATCGATCAGTTCCGGCAGGGCGCCCCGCAGATTCTTGCGGTTCAGGTAGCCGCTGGTGCCCTCGGCGTTGCGGAACTGCACGCAGAACACCTCGCTTTGCGGGATCCAGCGTTGGGGGTCGCGGCCAAAAAAGAGCATCCCCGCGTTGGTGGGCCGCGGCTCTAGTTCCTCGCCCGCGGCGTTCACCTGCTCGACCGCGCACTGCAAGCCGACCAGTGATTCCGGGAGGCTGTTGTATTGCAGGCGCCCGCTGTTGCGCGTGCTCAGGTAGCGGGTGACGGCGGCGGTGTCCAGGTCGTCCAGCCCGGCCTTGGGTACCGGGTCGCGCTCCCAGCTCATGATGCCGCGCGCATAAGACAGCGCGTTGATCTCGGTCAGGGTCAGCGGCACCGTCTGCGACCCCTTGCGGCCCCAGAACACGCCGCCCGCCTGGTAGAGCACGCCCAGGGCCGGGGGCACATAGACCAGTACGACGGTCCGCCCGTCGAAATCGATGCGCTCCGGCTCGACCGGCACCGTAACCAGCGGCGGCTGGCAGCGCCGCGCCGCCTGCACAATATTATCGCTGACGTACTTGGCGTTGCCCACGCCGACGATCTCGCGCGTCGCGTCGTCCACGCCGAAGATGATCCAGCCTCCGGCGGTATTGGCTAGCCCCGCCATGCGTTCGGCCAGCACAATGGGCCGCTCGCCGCTGCGCTTGAACTCGACCTCGTATGTCTCGCCGGACTCGATCAGCCCGCGCAGGATTTGCTTATCCACAACAGACCCCCGCGCCGGGCCGGATGCTACATGCGGTGTGCTGACTCATGGTATGCCCCTGGCACGAATCATAGCACAGCAGGGCAGATCGCGCAACCACACCGCGCGCCCGGCCCCTGCAGGGGCCGGGCGCTCCTACCGTGCGCCTCCCACCGCGAGATAGACCGGGTTGGGGCCGACGGCCAGGCGCCCCCCGGTCACGGGCAGGGCGTCGCCGTAGAGGCCCACGGCGCGGATCGTGCCGGTCGCCTGGGGCCGCGCCGTTACTGTGGCGCCGGTGCGGCTCCAAACGACCCAGACCTCGTCGCCGGGCGTGCCGAAGGCGTAGCCGTCGAGGGTGGCGCTGCCCAGCGCCGCGGCGTCCAGCCGTCGCGCGGCGGGCCGGTCGCCGATCTGGGCCATGAGCGTGCGATAGGCCAGCACGGCGGGCTTGGGACTCCAGTCCAGGCGGTGCAGACCGGCTTGCGCGAAGATCTGCAAGCCCGCATTGGGGGGATTCCAGTCGTGCAACGTGAACCAGGCCATGCTTTGCAGCCCGGCTCCCAGGCCCTCGGCATAAGCGCGGGCCAGGAAGCGCGCCTGTACCTCTTCGCTACCGACGGGCCAGCCCGGCGGCTGCCAGCGCGGATCATTGGACGACGTGAGGCCGATCTCCGTGTTGATCAGCGGCTTTTGCACGCCCAGGGTGGTCAGCACCTGGCGCAGGGTCGCGGCTTTATCGGCCACGCTGGGCCAGTGCGGGTTCTGCGGATAGTAGTGGAAGTTGACATAATCGATGAAGTCGCCGCCGCCCGCCTGGGCGAAGTCGCGCAGGAAGTTGCGGTTGAACGGGCCGGGCGGCGTCTCATCCATGAACCACTCGTAGCCTAGCCCACCCAGCACGAACTGAGCTTGCGGATCGACGGCGCGCACCGCGGGCACACCGGCGCGTAGCAGCGCCACGTAAGCGGCGGCGTTCAGCCCGAAGCCCACCGGGTGGTTCGGGTTATACGTGGAGTCGGGTTCGTTGAACAGTTCCCAGACATGGACATTATAGGGGGGGCGGCTGTAGCGGGCGGCCACCGCTTTCCAGAAGGCGGCCAGGCGCTCCACCGGCACCTTATCCACCGGCCCCGCATCGTTGGTGCAAGCCCAGGCGGGGCAGGCGCTGATGGTCAGCATGACCTGGATGCCGGCCTGGGCATACCAGCGCATCACCGTGTCGTAGTAGGACCACTTGTAGCCGGTGGGATCGCTCGGTTGCGCCTCCACGGCGGACCACCACAGCGGCAGGCGCACCATCTGGATCCCGGCGGCTTTGATCGCGGCCACCGATTCCACCTTGTCGAAGTCCCCGGCGTCCACGGCGTAGCGGGGCAGGACGGGCGTGCAGCCCGCGCCCTTGTAGCGCCAGTCGTAGTAGTGCTGGCCCACATTGCCCATCTGCACGTCGAACGGCGCCTTGTACGCCGGGATGTAGGTGAGCACGCGCCGCTCATACGCCTGGATCAGCACATCGGTGGGCTGGCCGTTCACCTGCACGCGCGCCCAGTAGGGGTCGGTGACGGGCAGGCCGCTGGCGAAGAACCACGGGTCGTTGACCTTGCCGGTCTGCAATTGCCCGTTCACCACAATCGGGCCGGTCGTGTTCAGGAAGTCCCAGAAAACGGCGGGGATGTTGCGCCCGGTCAGCGGTTCGTAGTGGACAAACACGATGCCCGGCACCCCGGCGCGCGCCGCATCGCTGCTGACGGTGCCCGCCTGATCGGTCACGGCCAGGGCTTTCTGGCCGGTCTGGTCGCGTTTCGGCTGATTCATCAGCTTGCCGAAGGTGGCATAGGTCGGCGCGCTCGTGTCGGTCGTGTCCGAGGCCAGCGGGATCGTGGCCGGGCAGCGCTTCTCGAAGCTGTTCACGCCCACCTGCATCCGCCCGGTCATCAACTCGACGGCGAGCAGGCCGTTGGTGACGTACCAGGGGCTAGTCTTGTCGCCCGCCGGGTCGTTGATTTCCATGCGCGTCTTATCGAAATACTGCACGCGCCGCTGGCCGCCGGGCGACTCGCGCATCGGCTCCAGCACGGTCGCGCCGGGGGTGGGTCCCCAGTACCAGGAGCGGTTGGCCTGGCCTTGCGCGACGGGCGCATCGGTGTGCTGCCAGACTTGCTGGAAGGCCGGGTCGGCAAAGCCCGCCGGATCGGCGGCGCGGGCGGGCGCTTGCTCTCCCAGGAGCGGCGCCAGTAAGGCGGCCAGCGCGGCGATCCGCACTCCGGCGGCGAAGATGCGCCGGCGCCCATGCTGCGGTTGCATCGGTTCAGGTTCCTTTCCCATGGCTACAGCGGCGGCGGGCGGCGTCTGCTGCCGCGCCGGACGCACAGGTACGGCGCGAGGGCCGGCATCTCGGCAGGCCACCCGCGCCGCTGCTCCGCTTGATTCTACGCCTCACTCTATAAACGAGCGGGTGGGGCGGGGGTTGCCGCCCCGCCGGCCAGTCTTTCCCGCCAGACTTGTCACTCTGAACGGAGCGAAGAGTCTCGTCTCGTTCCCGATAAGACGAGATGCTTCACTGCGTTCAGCATGACAAGTACAACTAGAAGCGTTACTTACGGCTGCGTCGTCGCCACATAGATCATTTTCGCCAACTGGCCGCGGGTGGCCTGGTTGCCGGGCCGGAATGTGCGGTCGCTGTAGCCGCTGACCACGCCATGGGCGACCGCCGCCTCGATGACCCCGTAGAACGGATACGTCGGCGGCACGTCGTCAAAACTCTGGCGTCCGCTGCTGGGCGGTACCTCAGCCCAGCCCTTGGCCCGCACGAGCATCTTACTCAACTGGCCGCGGGTCACGTTGTTGGCTGGGCGGAAGTAGGGCCGGTGTTGTGCGTCGCACGGTTCGCCCGCCGCCTGGCCGCAATCATAGCCGCTGATGATGCCGTGCGCGTAGGCCGCGCCGATCACACCGTAGAACGTCGAGCCGGGCAGCACATCGGCGAAGACTTGCGGCCCATTGTTGTCCACCGGCCAGCCCATCGCCAGCGAGACCATCTTGCTGATCTGCCCGCGCGTGGCATTGCTGCCCGGCCGGTAGGTGCCGTCGCTGTAGCCGCTGACCGCGCCATGCGTGACCAGGTACTCCACGGGGATATAAAAGTAATCGTTGAAGCTCACGTCGGCGAAGCGGGCCGGGGTGCGCAGCTTCACGTACACAGGCGCCGGGTCCAGGGCCACAGTCGCCTGCCCGGCGCTGACCGTGTAGTTGCGCGGATTGTCGTACATATCACGCACGTCGGCGACCACGCTCGCGGGCAGGGTCAGATTGCTCTGGCCGGCGGTCCAGGCCACCAGCAAGCCGGTACCGTCGGGCCGGGCGAAGGAGTAGCCCTCGCCGGGGTTCGGGCCGGTGAACTCGCCGGGGAGCAGTGCGCGCAGCGCCGTCGCCGTACCGAGATAGCCCGCGGCTACGGTATAGGTCGCGAGGGCCGGTTTCGGTGTGTAGTCGGCCCGCAGCAGCCCATGATACTGGAAGTACCAGTATTCCGCGCTGGTAAAGTCGTGCAGCGGGAACCAGGCCACCGTCGAGATGCCCATCCCCAGTGCCTTGGCATAGGCTTCGACGACATAGGCCGCCTGCATCTGTTCGCCGCCGTTATACGGCGGCGCGGTGGCACTGGGCGCCCCGGTTTCGGTCCAGATGAGCGGGTTCTGCGCGCCCGCGGCTTGCATGGTCGTGCGGATCGCTTGCACCACGGCGTCGAGACTGGGCCAGGCGCTGTTGTTGTAGTGGTGGAAATTGATCGCATCGGTGTAGGCGGCGCCGCCCGCGGCCAGGAAGTCGGCCAGGAAGCTGCGCACGAACGGCCCGCACTCCCCGCTGGGCAGGCACTGGTCGGTGAAGTTGTCATAGGCCAGCCCGGCCATCACGATAAACGCATTCGGCATGATGCTCTTGATGGTCGTGTAATCGCGTTGCAAGACCTGCACATAGCCCGCCGCGCGGTGGCCCCAGGCGGAGACCCGGTCCACTTCATTGTAGATCTCCCAGCCGCGCACGGTATACGCGCTGGAGCTATAGCGAGTGACGGCGGCCTGCACAAAGTTGTAATAGACCTCCGGCGATACCAGATCCACCGGCCCATCCTGGCCGCTGTTCGCGCTACTCGCCGCCCAGCTAGGATTGCCGCCCAGGATAATCATCACGTCGATGTTTTGCGCGGCCAGGGCGCGCAGGCTGTTGTCGATGATCCGCCAGTCATAGGCCGAGGTACTGTTCGGCTGCACCGTGCCCCAGACGAGCGAGTAACGGGCCAACTGCACCCCCGCCGCTTTCATGACCTGGGCGTCCTGGGGAAAAACTACCCCGCCGACATCGACCGCAAAATGATCCGTTTGCAGCGCCGTATTCGGGGCGCTGGAAGCGGATGGCGGGCTACCCGCCGCCGCCGCCGTCAGCGGCACTCCGAGCAGGCTAATCAGCAGCACCAGCCGCAACATGTGTTTCATGCAGAGAACCCTACCTTTTCATGTGAGCTAATATCGCGCGGCTACTCCGGCCCGCGGTCCGGCCTGGCCGCACGCCAGGCGGCTGGGGACACGCGGTATGGGGACCACCGGCAGAGGAGCGCCGGCGCGATAGCGAGACTACCGGAGAAGCGCGAACCTCACACGGCGCACCGCCATGCTGGGTCCAGCCGCAGTATACCAAATCGCCGCGCGGCGCCGCAAGCATGAGGGGCCGCGCCCGGCGCGTCACGGCAAGCCGTAGTAGAAGCCGCTGACCAGGGTGAGCGCCAGCAGGGCGAAGGCGACGAGCGCGACGGCGCCCGCGTAGCGCAGCCAACCGATAAGCAGGGCGGCTCGTCCCGGCTCCAGCACCCGGCGCAGCGCCGCGCCCCAGCCCCGCCCGGCGGCCACCAGTAGGCAAAGGATGGGCACCAGCAGCGGGAAGAGATAGCGCCCTTGCGGGAACTCGCGCGTGCCGATAATCTTGTTTCCGGCTGTCGTCCGCATGAAGCTCAGCACGATCCCACCCAACAGCACCAGCGCAAGCAGCGCCAGGGTAGTTCGTCGCCGGGCGCGCTCCGCCTCATCCGCGCCGCCCGGCCACCGCAAGGCGAGCGCGAGGCCCAGCACGCCCATCCCCATCAGCGCCGTCAGCATGCTGTACAGCGCCGGGTCCAGGTCCACGGCCACCCAGCCGAAGCTGCCCCAGAAGGTGCGGAACTGCTGGACCTCCTGGCTCCAGAACGTATCCAGGTCGGTGGGGTCCAGCAGATAATCGAGCAGGCTGGACCTCTCCAGGTTGCCCTGCACGCCGGGCAGCGCGGGCGGCACCCGCGCCGCCGTCTCGAAGGAACCGTTGCTGAGTTGATTCTGGTCGGGGGGCGGGGCGGGCACACTGGGGGCAGACGCCAGCGTCAGCCGCGCGTCGTCGAACTCGATGGCGCCCGCCGGCCCGGCCTGTAAGACGACGCGCACGGCGACCGCCGGGGCGGGCACCTGCGCGGTGACGGTCAGTGGGGTCCAGGTGGGACCGATGGGGGCCGGCTGCATGGCGGGCGGCGAGGCATAGTCGGAGGCCAGCCCGGCCAGCGCGGTGCCCGATACGGCGGCGCGCGCCCAGACGGTGGCCGTGGCGGTATAGACGCCGTGGCCGGGCGGCAGATCGACTCGCTGCATGACCTGTTCGCGCGGGGCCAGCGCCAGCGTGTAGTGCCCGTCGTGAGGCCCCACCGTGGCCTGCCGGTGGCCGGGGCCGGGCAGGAACGTCTGCGGCGAGACCCAGAACCGCGCCCGGCCAGTTGTGTCGACGGTGGCGCCGGCCAGGGCCACCAGCAGCAGCATACCCGCCGCGACGGCGCCCGCCGCGACCAGGCGCATCCGGCGCCCGGCCTGGAGCCACAGTCCCAGCCCCAGCCCGAGCACGGCCAGCGCCACGGCGGGCAGCGCCGTGCCCTTGGCTGTCACGGCCAGCCCCGTGCCGAGGACCAGCAGGATCAGATCGGCCAGGCGGGGCCGCCCGATGGCCCGGACGGTGTAGAGCGCCAGCAGCGCCCCGGCGGCGGCGGCCAGCGCGTCGTTGTTGACCATGGCGTGGATGAAGGCCGGCATCGGCAGCAGGGCCGCGCCCAGGCCCACGGCGTTCGCCGCCCTCCGGTCAAACAGTGCGCGCCCGGCTAGCCAGGCGCAGGCCACCAGGAGCGTCTGCAGCAGCACCGAAGCCGCCCGCCCCGCGTACAGCAACCGCTCGATCTGGGTTACGTCGGGCCAGGCCGGGCCGCTGGGCGCCAGGCCCGGCAGGTGAAACACGGCGGCCAGCAGCCGGTAGTAGGTCTGCGGCTGGCGCTGCTCGAACCAGATCGTGTCGCCGCTGACGCCCGGCACATAGAGGAAGCGGTCGGCCCCGGCGCCCGGCTCCGGCGCCCAGGGCACATAGCGCGTGAACTGGTGCCGGTCCATCGAGGCGATGATCGCCGCGCGCACCACCGGGTCTGCGACAGCGCGCCCGTCTTTGGCGAGCACCGCCGCGGCGGCCAGGTGGGCCGGTTCGTCCGGCCCATGCCACGGCGGCATAAACACGGCCCAGGTGGTCGCGTAAGCCAGCCCCAGCACCGTGATCAGCAGCAGCGCACGGGCATCGGGCACCGGCACCCGTAATAGCCGGCCACCGTGACTTTGCGGTGTAGGAGCCGGTTGCAAACCGGCCTGCGGTTCCGTGTGCTCTTGCGCTGTAGGGGCCGGCTGCAAACCGGCCTGCACCCCCTCCTGCGCTGTAGGGGCCGGTTGCAAACTGGCCTGCACCCCCTCCTGTGCCGTAGGGGCCGATTGCAAACTGGCCTGCGCCTGTGTGTGCGCGGCTGATGTAGGGGCCGGTTTGCAATCGGCCTGGCTCCCAACAGAATCCGGCCGGGGGACCAGTAGCAGCGCCCGGCCTAGTTGCCCGATCAGCCAGACGGCGCCCGCCAGCCAGCCCAGCCCGGCCACCACCCCCAGTGCCACCAGCAGCGGCGGCAAGGCCCGCGCCCAGGCCCCCATCTGCCCCGCCCAGAGTTCGGGCGGCGTCACGGCGTAGCGCGTGCCGAAAGCCAGGTCCACGGCGGGCACGGGCGCGCCGTTGAGATAGGCGGTGCCGCCGCCGTAGGCGTCGCGGTCGTTGATGTAGACGGTAACGGTGTTCCGGCCCGGCACGGCCGTCGGGTCGCGTAACTCCAGGCGCAGCGCCTGGCCCACCGTCGTGGCGGGCAGTGGCGCGAAGCCGAACCAGGCCACGCCGTTGTCCACCAGGGCGGGCTTGGCCCGCGTGATGTGGGCTAGTTCCCGGTTATCCGCGCCCAGCAGGCGCAGGTCGAGCGTGCCCGTGTTCACCCGCTGGTAGGTGGCGATTTGCAGCCCCACCGCGCTCAGCCCCGGATAGCGCGGCGTCAGGCTCTGGCCCAGGCTGCCCCCGGCCAACAACTCCCCGCTGATCCCGGTGACGTTGCCTAGCCGCCACTCCGTGCCCCCGGCGCTCCAATGCCACAGCACGCCCGCCAGCGCCACCAACGGCAGCAGCACGACTCCGAGCAGGGTTCCCAGGCGGGCGGGTGATCGGTCCATATCCGCGCTATTATAGCCGGTCTGCTCCCCGCCCGGCAAAGGGGGCACTCACCAAGGATCTACACCGCAGAGGCGCCGAGGGCGCAGAGATTCAGAGAATGGTCGGTCCAAAAGACGTTCACGATCACCAAGAGTAACCCTTAAAGAGACTATCTTAATAATCTCTGCGCCCTCGGCGCCTCTGCGGTGCCAATCAATCGGGGGCCGGGCGGCGTGGCAACCACGCAAGAGATCGCGTATAATAGGCGCGTACTCCCATCCAGGGCGCTCCGCTCCGGCTAATGCCGGATGTCTATACACCACTCATCGTAAAGGATGGTCCTCATGCCGCGGCCCCTTGCTCGCTTCGTGCTGTCTGTGCGCCTGCTCGCTGTTCTGTTACTGACCGCCGGGGCGTTCGCCGGATTCGGCTTCCTGGCTCAGGCCGCCGCCGCGCCTGCGTATCCGCGCGATGCCGTGGACGCCGCCGCGCGTGCGGGCCTGGCCCGCCTGGGCGACGTGTTCCATGGCAACATGGTTTCCGCCGCCCACCCAACCTGTACCCCTGCGCCAGGCGCGACGAATTGCGTGACCCCCGTGACTGTCGCGCAGAACGCGGACATCCTGGCCGCGATCCACGCTGTCCTGGCCGACAACGTGGAGGCGTTCTATGTGGACAGCCAGGGCGCCCGCTACGGGACCGACCCGGTGGGCGCCCCGGTCTCCGTGCCCTTCGCCGGCCCCGCGGGCAACGACGGCGTGGCCGGGGTGCAGGTGCGCAGCACGGCGGGCGGCATCCCCGGCCCCTTCACCACCTACACCCTCGCCAGTGTAAGCACCATTCTCCATCCGCCCAGCGACCCCTGGTGGTACGGCACGCCCACGCCGTTGCCGCAAGGCGCGAGTCGCGGGCAGACGCCTGCCACCTACCCCGGCCACCCGTTGATCTGGCCCATCGTGCTGTTCACCAACACCATCGCCGTCAACGACTGGATCACCTTCGACTCCCACACCAGCGGCTACGCGCCCGGCACTTGGGGCTGGGCCTGCCTGACCAACGTGCCTACTGCGCAGAGGCTCTTTCCTTGTACCCAGGTGAATATCTCCAACTGGATGCATACTGGATTCGATCCAGCTACAGGCGTGCTTGTCTGGGCAGAGCATCAGCGCGACCCGAACCGCGGGCAGGGCGCGGCGGTCGGGTATACTTCATTGCCGGTCGGGTGGGATGGCACGAACGCCGGTTCGGCAGGATTTTGGACATCTGCCCGGACCGACACCGTGCCGGATGACATCGTGGCTGTTCTTCAACAAGCGGCCGGGGAAGGCTGGCGCGTCTTCCTGCCTGTTGCTGATCGCAGTAATGGGGCGTCAGGGACTACCTTGGCCTACCACATCTCCGACTTCGCCGGGTTCCAGCTAAACCGTGTGCAATCGCAGGATGGGCAGGTCGCCATCCAGGGCCGGTTCCTGGGCTATACCTGGCGGCCGGAAGACGCCACAGGCACGGCGGGCTTGGCGGGCGC
>JAICKM010000485.1 GCA_025927935.1 Chloroflexia bacterium
AAGGCGCGCACAATGGCCGCCGTCAATTCCTCCGCCAGATGCCCGTCCGGATCTAACTCCGGATCGAAGACCGTGATCTCCATGCCCGCGGCGTAGGGCGAGCGGAGCAGGATGCCCAGCAGTTCGATCAATTCGGGATAGGTCAGCCCGCCGGGCGGCTCCGGCGAGTCGACGGCGGGCATAATCAGCGGGTCGAGCACATCCACATCCAGGTGGATCCAGAAGCCCTCGATGCCGTTGCGGATGATCGCGGCCAGCGCCCGCTCCGTGGCGGCGCGCACCCCCAGCCGCCGCACCTGATCCAAATCGTAGCGGCGCATCCGCGAGTCGAGAAACGGCTGTAGGTCGTATTCCGGCGGGTATTCCTCTTCGCGGTAGCCCAACACGGCGACATCTTCTTCCCGCACATAGGGTTTGCCGGCCCCGATATTGGTCAGTTGATCGGGACCGTGCCCCGTGACCAGCGCCAGGTCCAGCCCGGCGGCCGCCAGCACAGGCGACGTGCGGTGGTAGGCGAAGTCGAGATGGCCGTCGAGGAAGACCAGGCCGTAGCGGCCCCGGCGTTTCAGCGCCGGCATATTGCCGAGCAAGATGCTGCAATCGCCGCCGAGGACCAGGGGAAAGTATCCGTGCTCCAGCACCGCGCCGGTCTGCGCCGCCAGTTGGATCGCGTAGGCGCGCAAAGCCGGGCCGTTGCGAAACCGCGTCGCCGGGTCGGCGGCGGGATCGTAAGCAGGCGCCGGCACCCGGCCCGCATCCACCGCGCCGAGCCGCGCCAGAATGCCGTGCGCGCGCAGCGCCGCCGCCAGCTTGGCGACGCCCGGCTCGCGGCCGGGGGTCGGCGGGCGCAAGCCCAGGTTGGACGGCGCGTCCAGAATCGCGATTTGCCGGTTTACGGTACTGTTGATTGCCAACTGCGCATCCTCCTCATATTGCTACCCGCAAAAACGCCGGCTCCGCCGTGTAGCCCCGCAGGCTAACTCTCTATATCCCGAAAGCTGGTTACAATATAGATCGGTGCTCATAACCTGTCAAGGCAGTTTTGCCGGTTAGCAGGCGGAAGGCACGGCGCGGGCGTGCTGCCGGATGCCGCAAACCGAATCAAACCCAGAGCATCCGCGCGAGTATCTACCGCCTCGGTGTAGGCGGGTAAGAAACGCGCACTCATATCCCCAACCGGCGGGGTGGTGGTTTGGTAAGCAAACGTAAACTTGCGGGGACCAATAGCCTACTACTAGTCAGGACCTCCAGCAATGTGCATGCAACGGTAATTGTACTAATATCAGAGTAGTACAAACTTGGCAAAATGTCTATTTGGTAAACTGTTGGTAAACTTGCAGTACTATGAAGGAACAAATACTCATGCCTGCCGCCGAATATCTCCTGGGCACCACATTAACCGAACAGCAACGACAAACCCTGCTGTATGAAGCCCTGGGCGATACGCTCCGGGACCGGACCAAAGAAGCGATCGCCCTGGCCGCGCCGCCCGCGAACACGGTCCCAACCCTCACGCGAGTCCTGGAAGTGGGATGCAGCCAGGGCCACTTCATTGCCGATCTGCTCCAGTCGTATCCCCAGGCCGATATGCTGGGGCTGGATATCAACGGCAACTCGATAGCCTTTGCCCAGGAACACGTAGTCTGTGAGCGAGCGCACTTTCAGACACACGATATCACCGAACCCCTCCCGAACACGGTGGGCAGCGATTTCTCGCTGGCGATCGCATCGCTCGTCCTCTGCCACATCAAGAAACCGGACCAGGCGCTGACCCATATGGCGGCCGCCCTCCAACCCGGCAAGGTTCTGTTCCTGCGCGATCCCGATTTCGAATCCTTCTGGTTCCCGCATCCCGCGCTGGATACGCTGCTACGTGTCCTCAGTGAAGCGATTACGCATGTGGCCGGGCAAAACTTCGCGCGCCGGCATTATGCCGCCCTGCTCAACGCCAATCTGATGCCGCTAACCAGCTACTATCTGCATGTCCCCATGGGCGGTCCCACCTGGCGCGGCCGGCAGTTGCTGCACAATTTCTACGACGCCGTAAAGATCATGCGCCCGCATATCACCGGGTCGCTCCACCTGCTCGATCCGCACGACTTCGACCGGCACATCGCGGCCTGCGAGCAGGAGGTTACCGCAAGCATGGAAGGCGAAATTATCCTGATCGACACGATCGCGCGCAAGCCGCCCGCCGTTACCGCGTAGCCCGATCCCCAAGCCTCGACGGCGCCCCGGCGCAGCCCAGGGCGCCCGCCCAATCCAGGCGGAGCGCCCACCCGCAGCCGGGGCGCGGCCGGGCGCCCCCCGCGCAACTTAAGCGCCGGCCTTCGATAGTCCGGCCACTGGGATCCGTCATTCTGCGCGCGACGAAGAATCTCCGTCTGGTAGCCCAAACGACGAGACTCTGCGCTGCGCTCAGAGTGACAATTGACGTGCGACAATCTACAGATTGCCAACCACGCTATGCCCGCCTGATTAGAGCGACAACCACACTGGGCCGGCTTGAGCCGGGCGGCACAAGCAGCGGGCGCGGTCCCGATCCACTCAAGGATCAGGACCGCGCCCCTTCTGTTTGCGCAGCGGCGCCGGACCGGCCGATCCGGCGGGGTTCAGCGTGCTTCCGCGTTCAGTATCCGGCTTGCCATGGCAAGTTGGTCGGCCAGCGAGTTGAGCTGTTGGACCATAGCCAGCAGTTGGTCGCTGGCCTGCGCGTTTTGGCGGGCACTCTCGTTAAACTGCCCGACGCTTTCCAGCGCCTGGCGGCTGGCACTCTGTTGTTGCGCCGTGGCGCTGGCAATAGTCTGGCTCAGGGTGAGGGTGCGCGTCACCACCTGGGCAACGGCTTTATGGGCCTCGCCCGCCTGGGCCGCCAGTTCCGCCCCGCGCTGAGCGTGGTCCAACCCGGTATGGCCGGCTTGCACGGTATCGCCCGCGGCAGTGGAAATTGTATCGATCAGGTCTTGTACCTGGAGTACCCCCTGCCCGGCCCGGTCGGCCAGATCGCGGATGGAGCGGGCCACCACGCCGAAGCGCGTTCCGGCGGCCCCCGCCCCCGCGGCTTCGATGGCCGCGTTCAGCGAGAGCAGCCGGGTTTCTTCGGCAATATCGTCCATCAGTTGCAAGACTTCTTCGATCTGGCTCACTTGCTGGCTCAGATTCATGATCTGCGTGGTGATGTTACCGACCTGGGTGCGGATCAAGGCCATGGCCGTGATCGCTTGGTCCGTGGCCGTGTAGCCGTGCTGCGCGCTGTCCTGGGCCTGCGTGGCGGCAGCGACCACCGCGCCGACAGCGTCGGCAATTTGCATGGCGACGGCGTCGAGTTCGGCAAGCACCTGGCTTAGCTCGCTCGCACCGGCGGCCTGCTGGTTGGCGTCACTGGCCTGTTGGGCGGCGGCCCCGGCCAGATCGTGCGAAAAGCGGTTGATCCGCTCGCTGATCCGGCGCTCTTCTTCCTGGGCCGCCAGCAGGTGGCGATTAAGGAGTTCTTGGCGGGTGGCATGCGCCTGCGCGGTCGCCAGCGCATTCTGCACCGTGCTGATAAACAGCGCAATCAGCGGATAGAATACCCCCACACCGAGCAAGACCGTCACGGCGATGATGCCGGCGCGCTGCGTCGGGTCGCTAAAGAAAGGCGCCGGCGCCAGATGGGTAAACTCCAGCCCTTCGGCCAGCACCAGCAGGAAGACGGCAAAGGCGGTCAGATAGGTGGCCGCGCGCCGCCCGAGGGTCATGCCGGCCAGCATCACGCCCCAGAGGACGACCAGCGGCGCCGGTCCATTCGTCATCCCAAACCCCAGGAGCGAGACCGCCACGACGAGGATCACCTGGAGGGTGCTGAGCAGCCCAACCGCCTGATAATAATGGTTTTTACTAAGCCCAATGGTTAGCCCGCCGATGCTCAGCGTGGCGACGGAGACGAGGATGGTAATGATGGGGACCTGGCCCGTTAACAGGATAGCCATGAGGAGAAAGAGGTTCCCGCCAGCGATCAAGACCAGCGCCATCGCAATCACAAAGCCGCGATTGACCGGTACGGGGGACCCGAAGTTGCGCGAACCGGCGCTTGTAGGGTGCGTCTCACTCACCTTGGTGATCTCCTATTTCCATGGTTATGCGTGGTACACGGACCCGGTATAGCCGTGTACGGGGGCAAGGCGGATAGCAGACAAATCATGAGAACTCGCGCTTCTCATCGACCCTGGCAAGTCCATATGTCTGGAGCGAGTTTAATCGTCAGTTATCGTAAGGTAGTGAACCGTGGAACGTAATACTAGTATCATTATAATGAACTAGGCGGGAACAGTGAGGACCCATTAGTCCCGAAACCGGGGGGACTAATGGACAAGCCGGCGCGGGGAGTTACGCCAGGGGCCTGCCGGATAGCAAAGGGGCGAACGTTACCACCAAAGCGCGTGAAGTAGGCGCGGAATCGATCAGCGCGGGTCTCCTGTTACCTGGCAAGAGGCCCGCGCTGATCGCCCAGGCGGGGCGCCAAGCGCCGCCGCGCTACGGTTGGCGCCCCGGCGCATCAGCTACCCGGCGCGGTTGTGGGCGCGGGCGTGGCGGCGGAGTCCGGCAGCGTGTAGGTATCGATAGTCTGGCCGGCGCGCGTGATAAAGGTGAAGGTGATCGTGCTCCTGGTGGCGTCGATGCGCATGGCCCCGAAATCCTGGTAGTAGCGGACCGCACTGCCCTCGGTGGGCGTGCCGAGAGGATAGAGACAGCCGTTGCAGCCGCCCAGTCCGTTGACGAAGTACGGGATGCCGTCGCGCATGACGCGCTCATAATTGTGTTCGTGCCCGGCCAGCACCGCGCTGGCGCCCCATTGGGCGAAGGGCCAGCGCATGCCCTTGGTAGCGCCGTCGGTGATCCCGGAGCTGTAGGGCGTGTGATGGAAGTAGACTAGCTTCCACGGCTCCTTGGCCGCGGCCAGTTTCTGCTGCAACCAGATGGCCTGGGTTGAGGTCATGGTGACGCCGTCCGGCTCGTGCGGGTCACTGTCGAGCGCGAACAGATGCACGGGACCCCAGGCCACGTCATAATAGCGTTCATTGCCGGGCAGCGTGAAATAGTCGAGATAGCCCTGAGCGCCCGCCGTGGACCAGTCGTGGTTGCCGAGCACCGGGAAAAACCGGTTGGTCGTCGCCCCTGGGCCATAGCGGCCAATATACGGGGCGATATACTGATGATAGTACTGGCCCACATTCGCGTCGATAGTGGCGGCGGCGCCGTCGTCGTAGTTATTGTCGCCGACGGTGAGCACCAGGTCGGGCTGCCAGCTTTGCACCAGTTGGGCGACATCGCGTTCGGGCCGCCCGGCCAACCCGAAGTCGCCGACGACGGCCATGTGCACCGAGGTAGGCGCGGGGGAGCCGGCCAGCGCCGGCCACACCAGCAGCGTGCCCAGGAGAAGGATCAGTAGCAACAAGCCCAACAGCAGCCAGATCAGCGGAGAGCGTAGTGAGAAACCGCGCCGTCCCGAAGGAGCGGCGGCGGGCGCGGGAAGCTGCATTAGCGAACATACCTTTCTGAC
>JAICKM010001073.1 GCA_025927935.1 Chloroflexia bacterium
CACACCGCCGCCGTTCGCATCCGAGAGCGAGGGTCCAGGAGTGCTGGTCCTCGACGAGCGGGGGCAGGTCGTCCAGTACACGGCGAGCGCGGAACGCTTGCTGCGCGAGTTGGATGACCTCGGGCCGGGTTGGCAGGCCGGACAGGGCCTGCCCGCGGCCATCTGGCTGGCGGTCGGCGCCCTGCGGCATGCCCTCCACCCGGTGACGGAGCGCGACGCGGCGGGCGTCCCGTCCATCACCACGCAGGCGCGTACCGGGCGCTGGCTGCAGTTGCATGCGGCGCTGGCCGAGTCGCAGGATGGCCGGGCGGGAGGGACGGTGATCGTGGTCGAGCCGGTCGGCCCCCGAGCACTCGGCTGGCTGCATACCGCGGGCTATGGCCTGAGCGCGCGGGAGCGGGAGGTCGTCGAGCTGGTGATGCGCGGCGCTACCACCGCGCACATCGCGGCCACACTCCACATTGCCGAGTACACAGTGCAGGATCACCTGTCGCATATCTTCGACAAAGTCGGGGTACGCGGGCGGCGGGCACTCGTCAAGCGCCTCTACCTGGACAGCCTGTACCCCGAGACCTGAACGGGCGTGCCCAATGTAGGATCCACCTGACCCGGCGGGAACCGCGCTTAGCCGCGGTTCCCGCTTTTCGTTGCCCCGCCGACCGCGCCGTGCATATGGCAACACGGGGATATATATCGTATACTAGCAAAGTCACCCGCCGTGATTGACACGTAGCGCGGTATATGCCGTCCGTGCCCCACGCGCCGGACTACCCATGAGATGAAATGTCGGAGCCTGTGACTAAAGCAGAGTATGAAACACTGGCGGCGTTTCGCTACGCACTGCGCCAGTTTCTCCGGTTCAGCGAAGAGGCGGCCCAGACCGTAGGGCTGGCGCCGCAGCAGTATCAAGCCTTGCTGGCGATCAAGGGGTTCCCAGGGCGTGACCGAGTCTTAATCGGCGAACTGGCCGAGCGCCTGCAAATCCGGCATCACAGCGCGGTCGGCCTTGTGGACCGGCTCGTCGCCCAGGGGTTGGTGACGCGGGAGCAGGCGCAGACGGATCGCCGGCAGGTGTACGTGGTGCTGACCGAGCATGGGGCGGATGTGTTGGGCCGGCTGGCCGCCGTCCACCGGGACGAGTTGCGCCATCTGGGGCCGCAACTCAACACGCTCTTGCAGGGGCTGCACGCAGGCAACGCCGCACGCATGGCCGCCCAACCCGACGAGGAAGGTACGCCGGCCGCCGACCCGCAATAGCCGCCAGGACAGCCGCGGGCTATTCACCCGCCCAAGCGACAACAAACGCCGCCCGCGTATGGGGCGGCGTTTGCTATCGGCACGACAGCCGCCGGTTCGCGGGCGGCAGGTGCAACCGACCGGCTAGTGGATCGTCCCGGCGCTCTGATCGCCGGGCGGCATGCGCCCCGGCGCCGAGTCGGGATAGCCGCTCGATTCGCCGGTGGTGGGCATGTCGCCGCCCGTCCACTCGCTGCCCTGCGCCGACTGCCACGCCTGCACCGGGATGAGAGTCAGCGCTTCGTCCGCCGAGTGGAACACCTGGTCCGACGGCAGATACTGACCGAACACGCCCAGCACTTGCTCGTCGTCGCCCAGCACATCCATCAACTGTGCTTTGGTGACGCCGGCCTCCCAGTCAAGGCCCGCCCCGCTGAGATCGATA
>JAICKM010000046.1 GCA_025927935.1 Chloroflexia bacterium
AGCTCAAGTTTTAACCCCAACGCGCCCGCCCGCTTGGGGGTTCGTCACTTTGGCCTACCTTGTGGCATAATGGCGGTATGCCACCCACTTCTCTCGATCCGCTGCGGGCCTTCCGCCGCGATCTATTCGCCTGTTTTTCCCGTCGCGCCGATGCGCTCTTTGAGATCGCAGACAGTCTGCTTACCGCTGATCCAGGGGCCTCGCCCATCCACCTTAGCCTGGCCCCGCCCCACCGCCGTGGTTGGGGTAGCTTCTATGCCGCCCTGCGCCACGGCGCACTGGATGTGGAGCGGCTCCGCAATCTGCTTGTCGCCCATCTCCCCGCGACCGACACGCCGGTTTATGCCATCGATGCCAGTACCTGGCCCCGCTGCGATGCCGAAACCAGTCCCGACCGCGCCTTCTATTATCATCCCTCGCGCCATTCTTCCGGCCAACCCGTCGTCCCCGGCTGGTCCTACCAGTGGCTGACCCAGATCAGCTTTACCCGCGAGAGTTGGACCGCCCCCGTCGATGTTCGCCGCTTGTTGCCGACCGATAACGTCAATACCGTCGCCCTCGAGCAGATCCGCGCCTTTGGTGCCCGCCGTCCGGCGACCGCCCCACCCGCCACCTTTGTCTTCGATGCCGGCTACGACCCCGTGCAGTTGGGGCAGGACTTGCCGGCGAACGTTGCCATCTTGGTGCGCTTGCGCAGTGGCCGCTGCTTCTATGCCGATCCGCCGCCGCCCAAAGCTACGGGGCGACCCTCCCGGCACGGAGCCAAACTGGTGTGTGCCGACCCGGCCACCTGGCCGCCCGTCACCACCGAGCACCAATGCGAGGATGTCCAATACGGCACCGTCCGGGTGCGCGCCTGGGCGGATCTGCACGCCAAGACGCAAGAATACGCCACGCGCGGCAGCCGCGCGCCGCGCCCGATTGTGCGCGGTACCCTGATTTTGGTCGAAGTCAGCCGCCTGCCGGGGCGCAGCCACGCCCCGCAGGCCCTCTGGCTCTGGTGGCAAGGACCGGGCACGCCGGATTTGGCCGTGCTGTGGCGGGCCTATGTGCAACGCTTCGATTTGGAGCATACGTTTCGCTTCCTCAAACAAACCCTGTACTGGACGGCCGTCCACCCGCGGTTGCCCCAGCAGGCGGATCGTTGGACCTGGTTGATCGTCATCGCCTATACCGAGCTACGCTTAGCCCGGACCGTGGTGGCTGATCACCGCCTGCCCTGGGAACGGGTCTATCCGGTAGCCCAACTGACCCCAGCGCGTGTGCGGCGCGTGTTTCGTCACGTTTGGGCCGTGGTCGGCACCCCGGCGCAGCCGCCGAAACCCGCCGGGCGCTCTGCAGGTCGGCCCAAAGGCCGGCGCTCCTTGCCCGCGCCCCGCCATCCGGTGGTGAAAAAGGCCGCATAGGCGCGCAACGTCCGCCAGTTACGAACCAAAAACACAATATCCCGATTCGGCCCTACCGAATCGCAGCCTCCTTATGGTTAAAACCTGAGATAAGAGGCCGCCTATCTCGTACCGGCGCTGACGACGGTGCATCAGGACACCACAGAGATGGGCGCGCTGGCCGTGCGTGCCCTAACGGGGCTGATCGAAGCCCGCCCCCCGACCAACCACCCCGCTGCCGTTCGATCCCATCTGGATTCAACCACGACTTGGGGTGCGGCAGAGTTCTCTCCGGGAGTAGAACTGAAGACCATAGGAAGGCCGGTGCAATATTAAACGCTCGTTTACGATGGTTGGTCCCTCTGAGAGATGATCACCGTCCCCCACAGCCTCCTCATACCGCATCTTTGAGGGTGAGCTTGAACGTGTATGGGTAATCGCCCGGTAGCGAAACCGGGGTCTGAATGGTCAATCCTTCCGTGCCCTGCGTCCACGCCAATGGCTCGGGGGATCCCAGCATGCGAATCGAGACGATGCGCTCGGCCGGAATGGACGACTTGGCGTCGAGGGACTCGATGGTGACGGCGCCCTCCGGTCCGCCCAGGCAGATCGCGTACAGCGCGTTCTCCCGCGTCGTGAAGCGGAAGTCCCGGCTCGTAAAGTTGGGCCGCTGGGCGTCCGTGAACGCGCCCCCCGCGATCGGCGTCGGGCCTTCGCCGAACGTCTCCCAGGGCCGCGTCTCGTATATCGCCTCGCCATTGACAGCCAGCCATCCGCCGATCGCGCGCAAGATCGCCGCGTCCTCGTCGGGGATGGTGCCGTCGGCCCGCGGGCCGATATTCAACAAGAGCGCGCCGTTTTTGCTGACAACGTCCACCAGGTCGCCGATCAACTCTCCTGACGCTTTGTAGTCCGGATGCGCCACGTACCCCCAGGAGTTGCGGGCGACGGCCGTGCAGGTCTGCCAGCAGAGCGGCCGGATGGTTCCCAGTTGCCCGCGCTCGACGTCGAGCACAGCCGCTTCTGCGGGGAAGGCCGTGTGTTTGTAATTGATCACCACGCCGCGCTGCCATTCTCGCGCCCGATTGTAGTAATAGGCGGCGAACTGGGGCAGATACGGCGCGAACGCCGGCTCCTCGATCCACCAATCAAAGTAGATCAGTTGGGGCTGATACTTGTCGACCAGTTCTTGCGTCCGCGCCAGCCAGTCGGCGAGAAAGGCGGCATCCGGTTGGGTGTCCCTGGGCTGGGCCGGCCCATAGAGCCCGGCCCAGCGCCGATCTTGCACGTCGGCGGGAAACTGGCGGCCCCCGTCGAAGAACCACCAGTGCTCGGCGCGATGGCTGGATAGCCCGAAGACGAGCCCCGCCTGGCGCACCGCCTGGGCCAGTTCCCCGATCACATCCCGCCGTGGCCCCATTTTCACCGCGGTCCAGTCCGAGAACGAACAGTCATACATCGCGAAGCCGTCATGATGCTCGGCGACCGGCACGACATAGCGCGCGCCCGCCTCTTTGAACAAGCCGGCCCAGCCTGCAGCGGCAAAACGCTCCCCGGTAAAGCGGGGGATAAAGTCCTTGTAGCCGAACGTGGTCTGCGGCCCATAGGTGGCGCGGTGGTGCTGGTATTCCTCGTGGTCCTGCTGGTACATATTGCGCGGATACCACTCATTGCCGAACGCGGGGACGGCGTAAGCGCCCCAGTGGACGAAAATGCCGAACTTGGCATTCCGGTACCACTGCGGCACCGTGTAGCTGCGTAGCGACTCCCACGCCGGAGCGAACGGGTCGCCGGTGAAATGCTGGGCGCGCCTTTGGTTTCCTGCCTCACAGTCGCCGGCTGTCATCGGAGCACCCTCCTCGTTGGCGCCTTACGTTGGCGGCTAAGCGCTGATCCTACAGAGCGTGGCACAAATAGCTAAACCTTTACCAAGCGAGTCCCGCAGCATGAAAGAACCCCTACACTACCTGCGGTTTCTGGCGCAAGCGACCGGGCTAGGCGGGATAAGCGCCGGGGTACCCAGTGCTACCCCACCTCAAAACCTGCGCCACTGACCGCGCGGTTCCTGCTGAGCGCATTGCGACACGCGGCAGCCAAGACTGTGCCCCTCGCGGCCCCGTTCTGGCCTGGTCGATCCGCAACGTCCGCGGCCGCCTCTTGCCGGCTGGGTAGCGGGTGGGCGGCGCATCGCGCACATGCGGCGCCTGCTGGCCGACCCGGCCGAGGCGCGCCGGCTGGGCGAGGGCGCGCGCCGCCCGGCGCTGACCCGCTCCACTATCGAGCGCTTCGTGCGCGATTGGTGCGCCGCCTTCGCCCTGGTCACGGGCACACCCGATGATAGCCGGTCCTAGAGCGTCGTTGCAGGAGTACGCCGGATCGATGATGGGCCCCCGCTGATCTCGTTGCCGGAGCAGCACAGCGAGCAAGTTCTGTAGATATGTCACGCGATACATGTAGACTCCATCATCAGTCCGGATTTTCATGCGAAATGCGCGTGAGACACGCACACTACCCTAACAACTCACGCTCACGGCACAGCGTGGCCGGCGCCAGTAAGCGGGCGCGTGGCGCCGCGCTGCAGGGGCAGCATGGTGTGCAGCCGGCCAGATCCAGGAGGCGGGCGGCGCCACGCGCAGGCGATCCGCCCGCACCTCACCGGGCCGGTGCCTAGCCCTCCGCCGGCCAGGCGGGCAACCGCGGCTGCACCGCCGGCCCCTGCCCGCCCTGCGGGCGGATCGCAGCCCGGACTACCGCGCCGACCACCTGCGGTCGGAACAACGCCGTCGGGCTGCTCACCAGGTGCAGCACCTCCTGGAAGCACCGCGCCACCTGCGCATCTGTCTGGCTGAGTTGGAGCACGCGCGCCAGATAGCGCTGCATGATCCGATCCATCCGCCCCGCCTGCCCGCCTTCGCTGTTGGGCCAGGCCAGGTCCGCGCCCGTCGCCATAACCCACAGCGGCCGGTTGTGGGCCGCCAGCCGCCGCTGGAACTGGTGCGTGCAGCCGGCCGGCGCCCTGCCCGTACCCAGACACGCATCCAGCACCAGCGCCGCCAGCGCGGCCGCGGTCATGCCCTGGGCATACACCGGGTTGAAGGCCACTGTGGCATCGCCCAGCACGGCGAAGCCAGCCGGCCAGCGCGGCAAGCGTTCGTAATGGTGCCAGCGGTTTTCCATGCGCCGGTAGCCGGCGATGGGTGAGAGCGGCGCGCCACGCGCCAGCAACTCCCCGATCGCCGGATCGGGCAGACTACGGGCAAACTGCAGAAAGCCCGCTTCGTCCGTGGGCGCATATGCCTGATTGGTGCCCGCCAGCGTCACGACCCACTGGTCCCCTTCGATCGGCAAGATGACCGCCGCGCGCGGGTTGTGGGGCGCGGAGGGCATCGTCGCCAGCCCTTTCCAGGCGCCGTAGATGCTCTGGCCCGGCCCCGTCGGGAAGCGGTAGAGGCGGCTGGCATAGCCCGCGTGCGCCGTCACGACCGTCTCGGCGGGCCGACCATAGCCCAGCGCTTCCAACCAATCCGGGGCGTGCGAGGTGCGGCCGGTGGCGTCCACCACCAGATCGGCCACCAGATCCTCCGTCGCGCCAGCGGCCGGCCCGCGGCCCCGCAGGTGGAAGCCGGTGACCCGCCCTCCGGCGGGGGCGGCCAGCAGACCCGCGGCCTCCTGACCTTCCCGGAAGACCACCCGGCTATCCGCACGCAGCCGCCGGCGCACGAGGGTTTCCAGCAGGTTGCGGCTGGCCGCATAAGCGTACAAGGGGGAGGGATAGGCGGGCGCCCAGCGGTCCACCAGCAGCATGCCGATCTCTTGCGTCGTGCTCAGGCGGGCCGCCCCGGCGGCCACGAGGTCGTCCCCGAGGCCGGGGAACAACTGCTCCAGAATGCGGATGCCGCGCGTGAGCAGGATGTGGGCGTGACGGGCTTGCGGGACGCCGGGACGTTGCACTGCGCCAGCGGGGAGCTGGTCGCGCTCGACGATGGTGACGCGATCGAAGTGGCCGGCGAGGACCCGCGCGGTGATCAGCCCGGCCATGCTGCCGCCGAGCACGATCGCATGCTGCGGGGGAGCTGCGGCCGCCCGCCCTGCGGAGCGGGCCGGAGCGAAAGAAAAACGAGCCATGGAAATAGCCTCCTGTATCTGCTTCATGGGTGCCGATCCGGCGCCCGGTCGCGAGTGACCGGGGCCGCCGGGCGAATATCACGAAGCAAGTGTAGCCGCGGCCCCGGCGGGAGGGATGGCTCCGATGGCCTATTCGCTGACCTATTCGCGAACCGCTGAGGGCCTATTCAGGAGGAGGGGTGAGGCCGAGCGCGCGGCCCCGCAGGGCGGCTTGGGTGCGCGTCGCCACGCCGAGTTTGCCCAGGATACTGGCGACGTGATGTTTCGCCGTGTGGCGGCTAATCACCAGACGCTCGGCAATGCGCTGGTTGCTGGCGCCCACCATCAGCAGGCGCAGCACCTCGATTTCGCGCTCGGTCAGGCCCAGCGGCAGCGCGGGCGGGTGGACCGCGGCGGGGAGCGGGGGCGACGGAGGCGCGACGCTGGAATCCATAGCGGCGGCCAGGGTGTCCTCCAGCGACAGCGCCCGGCCCTGTGCCCAGGCGGCGGCGCACGCCAGTGGATCGAGCCGCGCCCTCAGCAGGGCCACGTGCTGCTCATAGAGGGTCCGCCGAGCCGCCACGTGCAGGCCCAGGCCGGTCCGCTCGCGCAGGGCCTCGGCCGCCCCAAAGAGTCGTGCGGCGCGCTCGGATTCGCCGGCGAGCGTCAGGGCCCCGGCCAGACTGGTAAGCGCGTGGGCCAGGGCGGTGGTATCGCCGATGCGCTGCGACACCACCAGCGCCGCCCAGCAGCGGGCCGCCCCCTGGGCGGAATCGCGGCTGCTAAGGGCGATCTGGATCTGCAGGTTGAAACAGACCAGCAGATGCCACCAGGCGCCGGCTTCCTGCAGCAGCGCTTCGCTCTCGGCGAGGGTTTGCACGGCCCGCCCGCGGTCACCCCGGCCTAGAGCGACGAGCGCGGCGGCCAGCAGGGCCATGCCCACCCCCCAGGACCAGCCCAGGTCCCAGTAGAGGTGGGCGCTCTCGTTGGCCCAGGTCGCCGCCCGCGCATAGTCGCCGGCCTGCGCCGCGACGTTAGCCGCCAGGGCGAGCGCCATGGCCAGGCCCTCAGGATCCTCTCCCTGGCGAGCGAAGGCAATGGCGTCGTCGAGCAGGGCGGCTGCCTGCTGCAGCCGGGCCTGGCCGATGGCAAAGGCAGCCGCAGCGGCGCGCGCCCGCGCGCGGGCGGCCGGGCGTAACGCGGCATCCTGGGCGAGGATCTGCTCCATCCAGCGCTGTCCTTCGCCCAGATGGCCCCGGGTGAGCCAAAATTGGGTGAGGCTCCAGCCGACGCACACCGCCTGCGCCGGCTCACCCGACTCCAGCAGCCAGGCGAGCGCGGTGCGCAGGTTGTCGTGTTCGCGGTCGAGCCGGGGGAGCCAGGTGGCCTGGGCCGCCCCGTACAAGGCCGGCCCGGCACTCTCAGCCAGGGCGAGGTAATACGCGGCATGCCGGGTGCGGATCGGGTCCGCCGTGCCCTGCGTCACCAGGTGCGTGTGCGCGTACTGCCGGATCGGTTCGAGCATCCGGTACCGCACGGTCGCCCCGCGCTCAACCAGCACCAGGGAGCGCTCCACCAGCCCCGCTAGTCCTGCCACGATATCCGCAGCGGACAGCGCCCCGCCCGCCGCCACCACTTCCGCCGCTTCCAGTTCCCACCCGCCGGCAAAGACCGTAAGGCGCCGGAATAGCTTCTGGTCGGCGAGTCCCAGCAGGTCGTAACTTCACCGCAGCGTCGCCTCCATCGTCTGCTGCCGCGCCGGTAGGTCACGGGCGCCGCCGGCGAGCAGCGGCAGCGCGCGATCCAGCCGGGCCAGCAGCGTGGCCGGGTCCAGGGTGCGCAGGCGGGCCGCGGCGAGTTCCAGCGCGAGCGGCAGCCCGTCCAGACGCCGACAGATGGCCGCGACGGTGGCGGCGTTGGCACTGGTGAGCGCAAAGGCCGGGTCCACCGCGCGCACGCGGGCCACGAACAGCGCCACAGCGGGCCCCATCGCCGCTGCCGCCTCGCCGGGCCCCGGCGGCCCGCCCGGCAGCGCCAGCGGCGGCACGGAGAACTCCTGCGCGCCCCCCAGCCGCAGCGGCGCCCGGCTTGTCGCCAGCACCGCGAGATCGGGGCAGGCGGCGAGCAGCGCGGCAATCGCCGGCGCGGCGTCCAGCAGGTGCTCGCAGTTGTCAAGCAGGAGGAGCAGTGGCTGCGCGCGCAAATAGGAAACGAGGATCTCCGGCAGCGGCTGGGCGCCGGCCTCGCGCAGACCCAGGGCGGCGGCGATAGTGGGGATGACGAGTTGCGGGTCGGCGAGCGGGGCCAGCACGACGAAGATTGCCCCGCCGGCAAACCCGGCCGCGACCTCGTGGGCGACCGCCAGCGCCAGCCGCGTCTTCCCGACGCCGCCCGGCCCGGTCAACGTGATGAGGCGCGCGCCCGCCCGCAACAGACCGCGGATCGCCGCGATCTCCTGCTCCCGCCCTACAAGCGGGGTGAGCGCGCCTGGCAGAGCGGGGGCGGGCGACGCGCCAGGGTCCGGGGGCGCGGGGCGGGCGGCGAGCAGCGCCGCCAGTTGCTCGCGCTGCTCGGCGTCCAGGCCGAGCGCGTCGGCGAGCGCGCGCAGGGTGTGGGGATAGGGATGCCGGCGGCGGTCGCGTTCCAGAGCGCGCACCGCCACAGCGCTCAGACCGGCCTGCTGCGCCAGGTCCTCCTGCGTGAGGCCCGCGGCCTCACGCAAGCGCCGCAACCGCGCGCCAAAGGACTCGTCCCGTTCCCTCGTCGCCATGCCGCTGAATCCTCCTATACCGCGCGCCGGCCCCAGGTGGCGGCATGCGCGTAGCGGTGAGCCGGGACCGCACCATCCCCGTCCCCGCTCAGTGTATCGGAACTGTATCGCCCTATCCAGGGCCGCTCCCGGATCCCGGCTCCGGCGGCCGCGCCCGGTCGCGCGGGGCGGACCGGGTTACACGGCACGGCGGCAACGCCGGCCGGGCAGCCACGGGGCCGCGCTGCGGCCGGCTGCTCCCCGGTATAGCCCGCAGTGCCGGCCGGCAAAGGAGCATGTAGGTGCAGAGATAGGCCAGCCGGCTGGGCACGGAGCCGATGGAGAGGCGCGCAGGGCGCACCTCCCGGCATGGCGCCGGCATTCCGCCATTATTGCGCCACGCGCATGTGGCGCAACGGCGCGATAGAGTCCAGGCAGCATGTCCGGCATTCCGCTATCATTGCGCCATTATTGCGCCATGGGATTTTGGCGGAATGGCGGAATCGCCCAGTTATTCCTCGTGGTCGCCGGATTCCGCCGAGTGGCCGGCAGGCCCAGCCAGGGGGTAGCCCGGCCCCCGATAGTAGCGGGTCGTGCGCGTGGTGCCCCGTGCGATCAGCCACCCTCCGCGCACCAGGGCCTGCAGGTCGTGCTGGGCGGTGCGGGTGGCTGCCTGCGTGACCTGGATATAGTCGCTGCTGGTGAAGCTTGCCTGCCGCTGGAGCAGCGCCAGGCCCGCGCGCTGGCGCGGGTTCAGCGCCGCACTGGGGTCGATGGTCGGCGCCTGGCCGTTGCGGAAGGTCACGAGAAACTCGCCGCCCAGGTCGCTGAATTCGGGATCCGGCTTGCCCAACTCGCGCATCTCGTAGACCATCATCCGCACGCCTGCACCAACCCGCTCCATGAATCCGCCGGGTAAATCACGCAGCAAGCCCGCGATGCGCGGGTTGCGGGGGTTCGAGCGGGCACGCAGCGCGATAAGATCCTCCAACGTGAGGCCGGGCACCAGACTGCCCGGACTGTGAACTTCGACCCGATCACCGTAGATGAACAGACGCACTGTCTCACCCGCCAGGCTATAATCGCGATGGACGAGGCCGTTGACCACGGCCTCGCGCAAGGCGGCGAGCGGATACTCCGGCAGATCTTCGCGTACAAAGCCCCGGATGCGCCCACCCATCTGCATATGCCGCTCCAAGAACGCGGCCGCGCCCGCAATTAACTCCGGCAGCGGACCCACCAGGATGCGGCGATCGAGATAGGTGCCCACGCCGAGGCTATCCCGCCATCGCATACAAACCACTTCACTTTGCGGGATGTGGAGGTGCGGCTCCCGGCCAAACAACAGCATTCCGGCCCGCGTCGGCCGCACAATGCCCGCGGCATCCTGTCCGGCAATATCCAGGCGGATGAGCAGCTCCTCGTCCGCCATATGGCGCTGATGCGAAGTGCTCGATTCCGGCCGTTGCGCCCGGTAATGCGCCAGGCGGGTCGGATCCAAGTCAGCGAGGGTCGCGTGCGGACAGAGCGTGGTTTCCCACGGCAAGGTGCCGGCGTTGCGCAGGTGCACGGCAATCTCAGCCACGGTCATCGGGATCGTGTGGCTCCCTTTGCGGATCCAGCAGACGCCCCCGGCCTGGTACAACGGACCGCCGTTTACCGGCAGCGTCAGGGTCAGGATTGGCCCTTCCGGCAACGCCCACTCCTGGAGCGCGTCCGGCGCCAGAGGCGGCGCGGGGCTGATCAGGCGGATGGCCTGCCAGACCCGATCGGTTGCTTCCGGTACGGACGCGAGGCCGGCGACCTTGCCATCCGGTTCCACCCCCAGAAGAATCACGCCGCCAAAGCGGCTGTTGAGCATCCCGCAGATCCGCTCGGCTAGTTCGGCCTGCCAGGGCGGTGCGCGCTTCAACTCGACGCGCTGGGTTTCCCCGGTGGCGACGCTGGCCAGCAACTGGCGCACTCCGTTCTCATCCAGATACATAATTGCTGAAACTCCCCCTGGTCTTAAGCCACGGCTGCCGCTACCGGGGCCACGACTCGCACTCATACACTCCGCGCGTACCGGTCACGGCACCTGCTCCCCGGTGGCCGGTAGAGTCCCCTACCCCACTGCCCTGGACCGGCGCGGGCTGCGCCCATGGGTGCTGGTTCAGCCGGATCAGGCGCCGGCTCCCCCGACCCGTACTCCCCGGTAAGCCGGAGCGGGCGTGGCTATCCTTGCCTGCATCCAGTGCCGCATTTGCCATGCCGTAGATCCGCGCCGGGCACCGCCGAAGCATGGGCCGGAACCGCCGCGATCCCCCAGCGCAACGTCGCGAAACTAGCTTCAACAGAACTTCTCACTTCTATTCCAATAGTTATGTAAACTAAACGCACTGTCCAAACACTAGCGCATCCTACCACCGGGTAGTCAAGGCGTCTCACCTGCTCACCACCCGCTACGGCGGGCACGCTGCGCCGGGCCACCGGAACCGGCCTGACCTCCCATCGCGGACAGGCGGTCCATCCGGGCCCCGGTGGATGGCGTGGTTGTGCAGGATCGGTCAGCCCCAGGGGAGTCGCCGGGTACCCTATCCGGGCGCTGTTCCCCAGCGCTGGCGGCGCGGTCACCCGGATGGATAAGATTTTCCAGCACCCGAAAGAAGTACGCCATCTTGTTGGCAATGCTCCCCGGCCCTTGCGCCCCCTGATAATAACGTACGCGCCGGCGGGCTTCGTGCAAGTGCTCCACAAACTCGGTTTCCGCCAGGCGACTCTCCTGGCGGAGCCGGAGTGCCTGGCGCACGTTAGCCGGCCCGCGGCCCGCGTCGCCAAGCTCACGCGAATAATCCAGCACGACCCCCGCAATATATGGGGAGTATGTGACCAGAGCGGTTTCGTCTTGCCGGTTTTTTATGGGCGCCAAGCGATTCGAATCTTCTTCTTGATCGGATTCTTCTTGATCGGATCTTCTTCGTCGCAACGACTCTGCACGGGGGTGCGGCAAGGACTCTGCACGGGGGTGCCGCACTCTCTCTGCACCGGGGTGGCGTAACCCCTCTGCATGGGGGGTACCCAACTCTTCTGCACGGAGGGCTCCCCACTTCTCTGCATCCCCTGTTACTTCGACCGCGCTGTCATCGCTGCCCATCGCCTGATTCTGCCCGGATGCCCATAACCGAGTCTGCACGGGGGGTGCTAAAGGACTCTGCGTGGGGGGTACCCAGTCCCTCTGCATGGAGGGTACTAAAGGACTCTGCATGGGGTTGGCCGGGGCTTGTTGTTCCACCGGCTCCTCGCTAGTCCCCGGACCCGCCGTCACTATCCGTGCCCGGCCGCGCCGTGGGTGACGCGGGCCGGGCGGCGCGAGCACCCCGGCCGGGGTGATCGCGGCAGCGGCCACCGCCGGATGCAACTGGGCCGTGAGCGCCTCGAGTAGCCCGCTGAAATCGTAGGCGTTGCTGTCCTGGCCCCCGCTGGCGGCCCGGCGCGTTACCACGCGCAAATAGCCCTGCGCCTCGAGTTCGCCCTTGATTTCATGCAACCGCTGCTCACTGTAACCGGTGCGCGCCGCCATTTTCCGCAGGCTGGGGTACGGCAGTTCAGTGCTCCAGCGATACGCGAGGATGTATGTGACGAACCAGACCGCCTGCGGACGCAGGCCCAACGCGGCCTGATGTGTATAGAGACCGGCAGGCACGGCGATCAGACCGGCCTGGGCGATCACGCGGCCGTAGCGGGCTACGAAGCTTGTATCGCCGGCTTCTGCGCCCGTGATGGGCACGCCATCGGCCTGAATGGTATTGGCGGGCGCCGGATCGGCCTGGATCGCTTGCTCCAGGCAGGTGAACAACCCACCGAAGTCGTAGCTGTTGCTCTCCTGGCCGCCCTGCGCACCGCACCGGGCGTACACCGCCAAGAGGTCCTTACTGCACAGCGCCGCACGCAGGTTCTGTAACTGGCGCAAGCTCACACCCGTTTCAGCGACCATCCGGCGCAGGCTGGGATGGGGCAGATCGGCATCCCATTTGTGTGCCAGCACCGCCGAGGCAAACCAGACCTCAGGTGCGGCCAGATCCAGCGCCGCTTGATACAGGTATAGCGCGCGTGGGATCGTCGCGATGCCGTCGCGCAAGATGACCTGGCCATAGCGCGCGGCCCAGCTACTGGCTGGGCGAGGGCCGCCGGTGGGTGCCTCACCCGCGCCCAGTTGCCGCCCCGCCGCAGGCACGACATCCTCTGCGTGGCGAGGAGCGGATCCGGGCCGGGTATCTGGTGGTATCCCGGCGGCCGGATACGGATGGGCCGGACGGGGGGTCAATTTGGGCATAAAGCGCTCCCTACCCCTTGACATCCGGCCCGGTCTTTGCTATGATGACAACGTCACACAGACAACACCAAGGCTCCCGCAAGGGGTCTTGTATTACCCGACTCAGGCCGTCCCTTTGCTGCCAGGCTCCGGACGGCCTTTGTCTTGCCTTATTATGTCAGGGGCCTACGGCCCGGCGCGCAGCCTGCGCACTTCAGTCATCCTCTAGCGATTCCCGGTCCGTCACCCGCCGGGACTGCCCATGTTGTGGCCACAACAGAATCAGCGCTGTGGTTCCTGCGGGCCACAGCGCTCGTAAAGCTCGTCGACAAGGCGCTTCAGGTCGGTGAGCGTCACGAACTCGCGGGCCGAGATTTCGTCCCGCCCCTCCAGGCTGCTCCGATAGACCGTCAGCGTGCGCAGGGCCGCGCGAAGCTTGCCATTGCCCGCGCGCGCCTGCACATCGGCCGTAGGTTCCCCGCCGCCCGCGCCGGCGAGCGGACGGGCGGCGGGCGGTGGAGTCGTGTCCGGTGGGCTGGACACAAACTCCGGTAGGTTATCGCCCGTGAGCATGCCCGCCCGCAACTGCGCAATTAGCTCGGTGCGGCGCGCCGGATCCTTGACCTTGATCAGGTAGGCCACCGCCCGCAACGTGTCCGGCTTCGCCGCGACGAGCGCGCGGATGTCCTCCGGGGCGCGGGCCACCCGCAGCCGATTGACAACATAGCCCCGATCCTTGCCGATCTCGGTAGCAATCTGTTCCTGCGTATAGCCTAACTCGTCGATCATCAGGCGGTACGTGTCCCCCTCTTCGAGTGGGCTCAGGTCCGTGCGCTGAATATTCTCCGTGATCGCCAGGATGACGAGTTCCTCATCGGCCAAATCGCGCACAATTACCGGTACGGTAGCCAGCCCCGCCTGCCGCGCGGCTTCACGGCGCCGGTGGCCCCAGGCGAGCTGGTAATAGCCGGGCTGGCTGGGATGGGGGCGGGCTGCGAGCGCGCCCTGGAAGCCTTGCGTCGCCATGACTCCGGCCAGTTCGGCGATCCCCGCCGGATCAAGCATGCGGCGAGGTTGGTAGGGATTGTCCAGCAGCCGCTCCGGGGCGATAGGGGTCACCGTCTGGGTCTCAGCCAGGCTGCCGGCAAACATGGTCGATAGGTCGGTACGGGCCGCGGGCGACTGCAAAAAGCCGATATCGACGGTTCTTCCCTTCTTTGCCATCCTGATCCTCCTTAGCCGGCGACGGCCACATCAGCAGCCGTGGTCGTTTCCGGCCGGGCCAGAGCTTCCCGGCCGGGGCCGCCGACTACGCGCAACAATTCCGCCAGCAGCCGCCGGTAGGCCTGGGTATGTTCCCCCCGCGGGTGCTGGTAGGCCATGATACTGCGCTCATTGGCGACATCTTTAAAGGCCGAGCTGCGCGGGATGGGATTCTGGAACACGCGGATCTGCTGGCCCAGCGCCTGGCGCAACGCTTGGCCCATGGTACGGTCGGCCACGACCGATTGGACCATCATGGCGACGACGCCCGCGATCTGCAAACTCGGGTTGGCCGAAGCGCGCGCTTCATCGATCCGCTCACGCAGCAACTGTAGCCCGCGCACCGACAGCATCTCCAACTGCGTCGGGATCACGACGTAGTCGGCGGCAATGAGAGCATTGACGAGCAGATTATTCAACGACGGCCCCGTGTCAATGAGGATATAATCGAACTGATCGCGGATATGCTCCAGGACGTTGTCCAGGCAGGTGCCCCAAGTTGGCAGCCGGCTCAGGTCGCGGTCGGCGTTGGTGGCGATGATGTTAATCGGCGCGATCGCGGGTCCAAAGGCCGTGGGCCGGATCAACCGGTTCCAGTCGACGTTGCGCTCATTGAGCATCGCGTCGTAGATGGTATAATCGACCGTGTCGGGGTTGAGGCCGAGCGAGAAGGTGGCATGGGCCTGAGGATCCAGATCGATAATCAACACGCGCTGATCCAGTTGCCAGAGTAGCACGGCAAGATTGATGGTCAACGTCGTTTTGCCGACCCCGCCCTTCTGGTTCGTCATGACGATAATGCGCGCGGTGTCTTCCTGCTGATGCCCCTGGCGGGCCAGAAACGCCTCCAGTTCGGCCTCTTCGATGCGATAGTGACCACCAGGGGTCTCGCGGGCAGGCAGGACTCCCTTGCGGATGTAATAGGTGACCGCCCCCGTCGAGACGCCCATCCGGTGTGCCGCCTGAGCGGTTGTCAGCATCCGCCCTGTGTTCGCCATGCTCTGCCCTCCCTCGGTCGCTGATCAGTTGCGCGAGTTTAACGTTGTTGATGTATCTTAGCATAGAAGCATCAAAACTGTCAATAGGACTCCGCAGCCATTTCGGGAATTCGATTCTCTCTTTCTACACGCACGATTATTCCTATGTCGAACGACTAATATGCGCTGTAAGCTAGATACGATTGCCTCAAAAACACTGGTTCAGGTTTGTGGTGGCCACAACATGATTGAGTAGGCCCACCTGGTTCTTGCTGTGTACCCAACCCGGCGATCAAGTCTCGCGCTTCTATCGATGTGCACCTTGAGTAGTTGCAGGTTCGGAAAGACGCTCGGCTTTCGTCTAATACTGGCTTGACCAACCGCCGTTAGAATCGGTTGACCGATTGTTGTTGTGGCCACAACAAAATTACTGAGAAGAGAACACTAGGGTTTGGAATGTGAGCACCGGCCGATGATAGCTGTTGTCGCCTCCGAACCACAGACTCATACTCTTGAGTATCAAGCACATCACCGGTGGACAACGGTGATTAATGTTGTGGCCACAACAGATGCTGACCTGGATACTGGGCTCCTGGCTGAGTTGCGCTTCTATGTCCGACGCTGTTCTACAGCCCGCTCCTGAATGTTTCTTGGAGCTTACGCCGCTGGCGGTGATCGCCCCGTGTGAGACTTGCTATTTGGCGCTGTAGCTGTTGAGCAAGGCGACCAATTATCCGCACCTGCCTTAACCGTTCGAAATCTAACCTCCCTTCGCTCCTCGCCGAGTACTCGCACCGGTTGCTGCACGGTCCACAATCTATAGCAATAGAAGTGCAGAGCAGGGATGTAGGCCTTCTACGACCCCGGTGCCGGCTCTATTGTCCGCCCGGCCGGAAGGGCCTGGCTCTGGAATGAACCCGGGAAGCTTAGGCCCTCGGCACTTCACAGGGGCGATTTGTTACCGGTCATGTGGCTATGGCTAATCGGACTCCTGCACCGTACTGCAAATACCGCTTGCATCCTGATCCTGCTCAATGGGGGCAATACGGAGCAGCATATGCACATTGATGCAATCTTGTGATTAATCCATTACGAACCGCGTAATGGGAAATGTATCGTTACTCAGACAATGCGGGACTGGAATAGAACATAAGTTCCAAAAAGAGAGCGCGAAGAGGCTAAAACGACTGATGTTGTGGCCACAACATCAGTCTCTCGGGGTGGCTCCGCGTACTGCTACGATAGGCGCTGACCGCCTGTAGCTCACTCTATGGCTGCCGTGTTCTTATAGTTAGGTAGCTACCGCTGCACGGGAGGAAGGGCGTATCGAGTCCGCTCAGTGAAACCCCGTACTGAATTAGGATAGCCGTAGTTGACCGTCTCCACCCACCCAGTCGAAGATTGGACGGCGTGTCAGATTCCGTTCGCACCGTAACCGGGATGCTGGCTGAATGAGCGATCACCAGTCCAGGGCCGTTCTTTCAAATAGTAGGGCAGGGGAGCGTGATCGGCACAGATCATAGCCGCCAAGGTGCATGCCATAACCTGCTTGCCAGCAAAACCACGGAGAGTGGGCTGCAAGCACATGGTGAAGCTTTGATGTCTCGCTATGCGCTTCTAGGGCCCATGTACGCAGTTGTGGGCTACCCGGAATGGGCTGGGATCAGTGGATTAATCCTATGGATGGCAGAGTACTCGGGAAGGTGCAGATTGACATAACAATAACAGACACTGATCTAATCAGCTCCTATCGCATCACGAAAGACATGTGGAAGAAGGGCGAGGAGTATCGGCGCCAAACGAGACGGCAGGTAAGGCGGCCAAGGGTGGTTGCGGAATAGGGCGCGGATGTCGGCGTGGCAGTGGACAGGGTTGGCACCGCATGGCCGCCTTATCACCGGTATAATCGCCGGTAGAGCAATACGCCGTCCTCTCAGAAGGTGGACGCGCCGCACATGACAGACGGCGCGCCGGAGCCGGGCTGCATCCTCAGCCCGGCCTCCGGTCGGGGAGCACACATCCTGGCTTGGTTGGTGGACGGCCGGGTACGTCGCTGCATCATCGCGCAATCCTGTCCCGGAGCGCCTTGACGCTCCGGCCACCCGCAGACGGGATCACGGGGCGCAACTGCCCGATGCTGTGACGGCGCCATAGACGATCTTGGCGATCAGGCCGCGGGTGGCCGGAGCACCGGGGCGGAAGTAGGCGCCGGGTGGCTGTGTGCCCGGCCAGGTGGAAGAGAGGATCACGCCATGTTGGGAGCACGCTTAAGGGAGCTACGTCGGGAACGCCACTTAACACAAATGGCGTTGGCCGCCAAAGCCGGTATTGCTCAGTCTTATCTTAGCGATCTTGAACGGGGATAGAGGAAAACCCCAGCCGCGAGGTTATTCGAGCAATCGCTAAAGCTCTCCAAGTGTCAGCTAAGGAACTCGCAGGTGCGGCGAGGCCAGACGAAACCACGGTACGTGAACCTTTGCCACTCGAAAGTGGGTCTGGCACACTTTTGGTGCAGTTAAAATCTCGCGTATTTGGTAGACTGGGCTATGGACACTGCATCTCCCTCGGTCGCGGCGTGCCTTGTCCCACCGCTACCGCACCTACGCCTGCAGCAGGTAACCCTGCTGGCCAATCACCTGATCATCCGCCTGGCCTCTACCGCTCCCAGCGCTCGCTGCCCCCGCTGTGCCACCTCGAACACGAGCGTGCATAGTCACTATACCCGCTCCCTGGCCGATCTACCCTGCGGCTCCGTCACCGTTCAGCTCCGGCTGGCCGTGCGCAAGTTCCGCTGTTCCTGCCCCACCTGCCCGCAACGCATCTTCAGCGAACGCCTGTCCGCGCTTGCCGCTCCCTATGCCCGCCAGACCGCGCGCCGCCTGGCGGTCCAGCGCGCCCTCGGCCTCGCCCTCGGTGGGCGCGCCGCCACCCGCCTCGCCCGCACCTTACGCCTGCCCGCCAGTCGCACCACCTTCCTGCGCCT
>JAICKM010000319.1 GCA_025927935.1 Chloroflexia bacterium
GCCGGCTACCTTACCCGGCGGTAATTTGCTGCCGCATGCGCTCATTAATTCGTATAAAGCCGCTCGAACAGGCTTAGCTGGCGGGTGTCGTCGCGGGCAATAAAGTCTGCGGCCCGCACCCCCAACAGGCGCAGACGGGCAGGCCCCCGTGCCCCGGCCACCTGGCGCTCGGCCAGCCAGCGCCGGAATTCGCTCAACGCCGCCCGGTAGATCACTGAGGCGGTCGCGCTGGGCGCCAGCAGTGTGCGCTGGCGGGTCTGCGTACGGAAATCCGCCGTCTTGATTTTTACCGCCACACAGCGGGCCAGCAAGCCCTCGGCCTCCACGGCGGCGGCCACTTCCTCAGCCAGCCCATGCAGCATGGCGGCGATCTCCGCACCCTGGTTGCTGGACAGCAACTCCTCAAAGGTCGTCTCGCTGCTGATCGACTTGCTGTCGCGGTTCGGCACTACCGGGCGCGGATCATAGCCGCGCGCCAGGTCGCGCACCTCCGCGCCCCAGCGGCCAAACAACGCGCGGGCCTGCTCCTCGTCCAGCGCCGCCAGTTCGCCAATCGTGGTGATGCGTAGATCGGCCAGTTGGGCTTCACGCTTCGGCCCGATGCCCCACAACGCGCTCACCGGCAGCCCGGCCAGGAATTCGGCCTCACGGCCTTCGGCCACCACCAGCAGGCCGTCGGGCTTCGAGCGGTCGCTGGCGATCTTGGCGAGCATCTTGCCTCGCGCCACGCCGAGGCTGGCCGTCAGGCCCACGGCCTCGCGGATCTGCCGCTTCAACTCCGCCGCGACCTCCATCGCCCGGTCCATCGTCGGCGCGACCGCCGTGACATCCAGGAAGGCTTCGTCGAGGGCAATCGGCTCAATGCGCGTGGTGAAGCAGCGGAAGACTTCATGCACGGCGCCCGACACCTCGCGGTAGAGCTTGTGGTTGCCCGGCACGACCGTCAGATCGGGGCATAGCTCCAGCGCGCGCCACAGCGGCATGGCCGAGCGCACGCCGAAGCGCCGCGCCTCGTATGATGCCGCCGCCACCACGCCGCGGCGCGACCCGGCGCCGTTCGCCACCGCCAGCGGGATACCCCGTAGCTCGGCGTTGTCGCGTTGCTCCACCGAGGCATAGAAGGCGTCCATATCGGCATGAACGATGCTCAACCCCGTCGAGGGATAGGCGTCTTCCGTCCGGTTATCACTCATGTAACCCTGTCCAATCCCCTGATAACCCCTACGTTATCCCAACCATTGCCCAAGGTTATCCCCAGAAAAGCCCAAAACCTGTGGAAAACTTGTGGATAAGGGCTTATTTGGGGATAACTTTGGGATTACCCATCCGTGGCCGCAGGCGGCGCAGGGCGCCCGCGCCGCCATGATGATACATCCACCATTCCAGCAACAGCACCAGCAGCGCCAGGGCCAGCAACCAGGGCGCCACCTCGCGCGGTCCCGTCACCGGCTGGCCGCCCGCGACCGGGCGACCTTGCAGGGCAAGGGTAGGGCGGGGCGCAATATCCGCCGCCGCGCGATCCAGCAGGTTGACGGCGAACGCCTCCGGCTCGCCCAGAGGCTTGCCCCTGGCGCTCTGGCGCACCGTGTAGAGGCCGAGTTGTGCTGTATCGGCGAAGGCCAGGTTGGGCTGCACCGGCAGGTTCACTTCGCGCGCCGGCGCATCCGGTCCCGCCGGGATGGCGATCGTCACCTGGTCGGCGTCGGGCAGGGGGTGCAGCGCCACGGCCAGGCCGGGTGTGAGCCGCGGCGGCAGATCGACGGCGCTGCCGGGGGCCAACCACTGCACCAGGTTCGCCACCAGGATCGGGAAGGCCACCTGCAAAGCCAGATCGGTGCGGTGCAGATCGAAGGCCAGCGCCGCTACCCGCCGCCCGTCCGGCTCACCCACCAGCAGCAGCGGATCGCCCGCCGTGCTGCGGACGAGGGTGTGTGCCCAGGCCGGCGGCTGCACGCGCGCCGCTTCGGCCAGGTGGACGCCACTCAAATCGACATAACTCAGCAAAGGATCGTTGTTCTCCGTCTGTCCGATAGCCGGCGCAGTAATCGTCCCCGAAATCGGCAGCAGCGGCGAGTTGGGCGGGTTGATCAGCAGCAGATTGCCCGGCGGCAGCGTCGCGGGCAGGTAGCTGTCGAACACGGTCAGGTCGTACCCGGCGCCCGGCTTGTAGTTGGCGGGCACCACCCGATCCAGCCTCACCTGCGGCAGCAGGTTGAGCGCCTTTTCGGCGAAGCTGTTGCCCGCGCTCACCAGCAACGTCTTCGCGCTCCCCGTGGACCCGCGCACCGCCCAGGCGGTGTTGTCCAGCGGCAAGATGTCGGGCGTCTTGAGCGTCACCGTCACCTGGCGCGTGCTGATGGGCAGATCGGGCAGGGTCAGTTCGGGTTCGCCGCCCGCGGGCAGGTTCACTTGCCGCGAGTCCCAGGGCCGCCCGTCCACCTCGACCGTCAGCAGGCCCGCCACCGGTTGGCTGCCCAGGTTCGCCATGCTGACGAAGAGTTGCGGCCCTGCCGGCGCGTCGCGCAGCGCCAGCGCGGTAATGGCCGTGTTCTCGCCGCTGTGACCCACCGGGATGTAGCGCACGGCGGCGCTCACATCGGGCAGTTTCTGCTCGCCGATGGCCCCGTCGCTGATGACGATTACCGTGCTGTCCGGGGTGTTCGCCGCGGCGGCGGCCAGGGTCACAGCCGCCGTCATGTTGCTGGAGCCGTTCGCCGGGCGCAGGGCCGCGATGGCGCCACGTAGCGCGCCCTTATCCTGCGCGCCGCTGATCGCCGTGCTCGGCGCGGGACCGGCCAGGATCACCGTCATCCGGCCACCGGAGGCCAGGCTGTCCACCAGGCCCGTAGCCTCGGCCTGGGCGCGCGCAAAGCGGGTCATCGTCCGCCCGCCGTCCGCGCCGTCGGTGGCCTGCATCCCCGCCCCGCCGTCCAGGATCACCACCACGTTGCCCGCCGCGCCGCCCGCGCCCTCCAGAAAGGGCCGCGCCAGCGCCAGCACCAGCAGCGCCAGTATCAGCAACTGCACGTAGAGCAGGATATTGCGCCGCAACTTCTGCCAGGGCGCGTTGGCCTGCCGGTCCTGCAACACCTGGCGCCAAAGCATACTGCTTGACACGGTGATCTCCTGCCGGCGCAGGCGCAGCATGTAGAAGATGATGATCGGGATCGCCAGCAGCGCGCCCAGCAGCGCCAGGGGTTCGAGGATGCCCACCTTAGCCGATTACTCCGCGGCGGCGCAGATAGTGCAGCACCAGTTCGTCGAAAGGCTCGTCGGTGGTGATTTGCAGGTAATTGATACCGCGCCGCCGGCAGTAGTTCTCCAGCGCGCCCTGCCAGGCCGCGAATTTCTCGGCGTAGATATCGAGCAGGCCGCTGTCGATGGAGACCTCCTGGGTCTGGCCGGTCTCGCTGTCGCGCAGGCGCAGGTCGCCCAGCAGCGCCACCTCCGGGTGGACCTCGGCGGGCGCCAGGATGTGCAGCACGTGGATCTCGTGCCCCGCCGCCTGGAGGGCCGCCAGGCCCTCTGTGCCGCCCCCGGCGGTGAAGAAATCGCTGATGATGAAGCAGACGCCGGGGTAGCGCGCGAAGGCCGCGTAGGCGCGCAGCGAGGCGTCCAGGTCGGTCTCGCCGCCCGGCTGAATCCCGGCGATAAAGCGCAGCAGGTTCACGGCGTGGCCCCGCCCGCGCACCGGCGCGAAGCGGCTGATATTGCCCCGGTGGAACGCCGCCACCGTCACCCGGTCGAAGCCACTCAGCCCGATATAGCCCAGCGCCGCCGCCGTGCGCTTGCCGTAGATCAGCTTGTTCTGGTCGGCGGAGGCGGGCGTGCCGCCGCCCGGCGCGGCCACCGTGCCCAGCCCGAACACCGGCTTGTTGTCGCCCCAATCCATCGACTTGCTGCCGTCGAGCAGCACATGGATGGTGATGTCCTCTTCCTCCTGGTAGAGCTTGAGGAACAGGCGTTCCAGCCGGGCATAGGCGTTCCAGTCCACGCGCCGCAGATCGTCGCCGGGCGTATAGTCGCGGTAATCAGCAAACTCCACTGAGTTGCCGCGATGCGTGGAGCGCCGCTCGCCCTTCATCCGCCCCGCGCGCAGCTTGCGGCTGATCACGCTCAACCGCTCCAGCTTCTTCAGGAAGTTGGCGTCGAAGAGGCTCGTATAGGAAGCGGCCCCGCTACCTCCGCCCGGATTCTGGATGTTGGTCGTCATCGTATCCCTGCCGTTCTAAGAAAATAGCCCAAAATAGCTCTACGGAACCAGCACCTTATCGCCCCGGATCATCGGGCAATGCAGCACGAAATGGAAGTAGTCGGGTGTATTGTCCACAAACGTATGCACCTCGCCCGGCTCGACCACGATCACGTCTCCTGCCTGTAGCGTGATCCGTTGATCGTCCACGATCATCGTGCTGCTGCCCCGCGCCACCAGGTAGACTTCGCGCAACTCGCGATGATAGTGCGGCTCGTTAATGCCCGCGTTGGCAAAGCCGATGGCGGGTAGCGCCGGCTGGAAAAGCTCCGTATACCAGCCCTTCGCGGGGCGACCCGCGTCGTTGCGCGCCAGGATCATGCGGGCCTCCTCAGCAATGCGTCCAGTTTCCCTTGTCATTCTGAGCGGAGCGAAGAATCTCGTCGCGTACGGGTCCTAGACGAGACTCTTCGCTGCGCTCAGAGTGACAACACGAGTAGGGCGGCCCGCGCCGAATCGGGTGCTGGTAGGCGAGTCTGCTCTACTATGATACCACGCCGGGCCATTGGCGGTTGCGGCGGCCTCACTTTCGCTTAGTTGACATAACGCGAAAACTAGCTGCGATTTTGCCACCACAGCCGCAGCGAATTGGCGGCCAACCCGAACAGGAGTACCCCGGCACCCGCTAATACCACTGCCCCGACGACCGTGGCGCGGAAGACCGGGGGCGCGGCGGCCGGCAGCCGGGTCGCCGCCTCGACGGCGGGAGTGGGGGAGGGCGCGACGAGCAACGCGGCCAGCGCCAGGCAGAGCGCCCCGGCGACCGCGTAGAGCAGGGTGATCGCCAGTTCGTTGCGCCGCTTGCGCGCCGTGCGCACCCCGGCGCGCGCCTGGCGGCGGACGCCGCGCGCCAGCAGGCTCCAGCGCGGCCCCGCCGGCAAGAGGCCCTTGCGGCGGGACCGGCGCCGCGTGCGGCGGCTCACGGCGTAGGCTCGATGGCGGTGAAATAGCGGCGCACCAGGTCTTTCATGCCCGACGGGATGTAGGTCGTGCTCAGCGTCTTTTGCGCGTTGTCGTTATACGTCCCGTAGACCTGCTGGTAGGGCACGGTCGCGTTGCCGGTGGCCGGGTCCACGTTCACGCCGGTGACGCCGGTCTCGCCCGAATTGGGCCGGGCCGCCACGCCGACGGGCGTGCCCTGGGCGTTGAGCGTGCTGGGCGGCACGACCACCGGCTCGGTATGCTGGTTGCCCGCGCCGCTCCCGCCGACCCCACCGCCCTGGCCTTGCCCCTGACCTTGTCCCTGGCCCTGGCCTTGCCCTTGGCCCTGACCTTGCCCCTGGCCTTGGCCTTGCCCTTGGCCCTGACCTTGCCCTTGCCCCTGCACGGCCACCGGCGTGCCCTGGCCGGGGGTGCCGGGCACCAGCACCGGCGTGCCCGTCCCGGTAAACGTGCCCGGCACGACCGTCCCTGCCAGGCTCACGGACGTGCCGAGGGTCAGCGGGGTGCCGAGGGCCAGAGGCGTGCCGCCCGCGATGGGCGTGCCGCCGGGCAGTGGAGTGCCGGCGGGGGTGCCCAGCGCCACCGCCGTGCCCGGTATGGGCGTTGGGCCGGGCGTCCCGGTGGTCTGCGGCGGCTGGCCGCTGGCCGCGATGTTGTTCTTGCTGGTTTGCAGTTGGGCCAGCGCCTGGTTGAGCTCCTGCTGGGTGGCCTGCTGCTGCGCGGCTGTCCCCATCTGCTGCGCCAGGTTATCGAACGCCTGCTGAGCCGCCTTCGGGTCGCCGCTCTGCGCCGCGCGGGCCGCGTCTTCCAGGCTCTGCGCCAGCGCCGGGTCGTTGGCCGCAGCCTCGGCGGCGGCCTGGCGCATTCCCTCGGCCAGCGCCTGGCGATCCGCCGGCGACATTTTCACCGCGTCGGCTCCGGCTTGCTTCAGATCCTTGGCCGCCTCCTGGCTGTCGCCGCGCTGGAGCGCCTTCCCGGCCTCGCCCAGGGCGCCCGGCTGTCCGGCCATGCGTTGCGCCAGGGCATCCATCGCCGCTTGCTCGCCCGGCGCGCGGGGGTCGATCTGCTTTTGCAGCGCCGCCTCCGCGTCCGACAGGCGGGCCATCGCCTGATCGCGGCTCAGGTTGCCCGCCTGGAGATCGTGGTGCAGTTGATCAAGCTGGGCCAGCAACTCCTGTTTGGCCGGATCGTTCGCGCCGGGCCGGGCGGCCAGGTCCTTGCGCAACTGCTCGATCTTCTCGGCCTCGGCCTGCTGTTGCTGGCGGATGGCGTTTTGCTCGTCCCAGTAGCCCTGCAACGGGTTGGGCGCCAGCAGGGCCGCGCCGAAGGCGCCCAGCAGCAGCACCGGCAGCAGCAGCGCCGTGCGCCCCGGCGCCAGCGGCACGCGCGCCGGCAGATCCGGAAGCGCGCGCTCCAGGCTGGCGCTTGCGTCGGCAAGTTGCGCCGCGCGCAGCATCGGCGCTTCACCGGCCCACGGGCGGTCATGAGCCTCGACGGCGGTCGCCACCTTCTCATCTAGCGCTAGCAGGGCATCGGCCCGGCGGGCCACGCCCAGGCGCGGGCGGGCGCGCAGCACGGCGTAGGCGGTGCGCCCGCCCACCGCCCCGATCAGCAGCACGGCTGCGACTCCGGCAACTTCTACTGGAGGCAGGATGGGCGCGAGACGCGCGGCCACTGCCAGCAGGATCGCCAGCGCCAGCGCCACAGTCCCGGCCAGGGGTGCGCCCTGCACGGCGTCTTGCCGGCGCAGGCGGCGCTCCACGACGCCCAGCGCCCGCAATAGCGCGGCATAGGGCGTGGCGGTCGTGTCTACCGGCGGCACGGTGCGCTGCATTTATCCGGCTCCCATCGGCGGGGGTGGTGGCCCCGCGGCCCCGGCGGGCGGGCCAGCAGACGGCTCCGCCGGGGCAGGTTCATGCGGCCGCACCGGTTGCCCAGTGATATGCACAGGCGGAGGAGGCGGCACAGGCACCGGCGCACCTTCCAGCGGCGGCGCCACCAGCGCGGCGCCCGGCCCGCCGGGCAGGCTCGGCGGCACCCGCCGCGGTGCGCCCTGGCTGCGCACCAGCGGCAGGCGCCGGATGCTCCACCACAACACAATCAGGCTGCCCACCAGGGCAAAGAGGCAGTATGCGATCCACGGATGCAAGACCGGCAGGCTCTGGCCGTTGACGATGTTGGTATCGAAGAAAAAGAACAGCGGCTTGCCCTGGCGCAGATAGTTCTCGCTCAATCCCATAGCGATCAGGGGATTGGTCGAGAGCAAGATGCCCGAAAAATAGATGAACGGAATATTGTTCGACAGCGCCGAGCCATTACCGTTCGCGCCGAGGATGATTGTTGCGATGAACCAGAGGAACGGCAGCCCGGCCAGCATCAGCAGCAGCGTGCCGTAGGACAGCACCGTGGACGCCGCCGTGCTGCGCATCAGGCTCGACCAGAAGATGCCGATGCTGCCGTAGAACAGCGCGGCGCAAATCAGCACCACC
>JAICKM010000045.1 GCA_025927935.1 Chloroflexia bacterium
GCCTTCACCGACATCTCCGCCGAAAATCTGGACATGGTGACGCAGCTTTGCCGCCGCGACATCGCCGCCAACGAGCTGCCCGCGCAACTGATCGCCACGACCGACCGCCGCGCCGCGCTCACGGATGCCGATTATGTGATTTACACGATCCGCCAGGGCGGCCTGGCGGCGTTTCAGACCGACATCGACATCCCGCTGAAATACGGCGTGGACCAGTGCGTGGGCGACACGCTCTGCGCGGGCGGGCTGATGTATGCCCAGCGCACCATCCCAGCGCTGCTCGACTTCTGCCGCGACATCCGCGAGGTCGCCAAACCGGGCGCGCTGCTGCTGAACTACTCCAACCCCATGGCGATGAACACCTGGGCGTGCAACCAGTACGGCGGCGTGCCGGCTATCGGCCTGTGCCACGGTGTGCAAGGCGCGCACTGGCAGATCACCCGTGCGGTGGAGCAATGGGCGCGGGGCGAAGGCATGATCGCCCCGGATACCAAACTGCACCGGCGCGACGTGGACGTGGTCTTCGCCGGGATCAACCACCAGACCTGGTGCATCCGGGCGACATGGCGCGGCATCGACCTCATCCCGCGACTCTACGAGTTGATGTCCGCCGTCGAGGAGTTCCGGCAGACCGAGAAGGTGCGGCTCGACGTGCTCAAGCGCTTCGGCTACTACAGCACCGAGTCGAACGGGCACCTGAGCGAGTACCTGCCCTGGTACCGCAAGCGCCCGGAGGAGATCGCCCAGTGGATCGATCTGGGCAGTTGGATCAACGGCGAAACGGGCGGCTACCTGCGCGTCTGCACCGAGTCGCGCAACTGGTTCGAGACCGACTTCCCCAACTGGCTGGACGCCGAGCCGCCGCGCTTCACGCCGGAGACGCGCAGCGAGGAGCACGGCTCCTACATCATCGAGGCGCTGGAGACCGGGCGCATCTACCGCGGGCATTTCAACGTGGTCAACCGCGGCCACATCCCCAACCTGCCCGCCGGTTGCGTGATCGAGATTCCCGGCTATGTGGACCGCAGCGGCGTGCAGATGCCGGTGGTGGGTGATCTGCCGCTGGCCTGCGCCGCTACCTGCGCCGCCAGCATCCGCGTGCAGCACATGGGCATGGAGGCCGCCGTCCACGGCGACGTGACCTTGCTGAAGCAGGCCATGCTGCATGACCCGCTGGTGGGCGCGGTTTGCAACCCGGAGGAAGTCTGGCAGATGACCGACGAGTTGCTGGTGGCCCAGGCCGAGTGGCTGCCGCAATATCGCGCTGAGGTGCCGCGGGCCGCCGCCCGCCTGGCCGCCGCCGAACGCGACGGCACACGGGTACGGCTCCGCGAAACCCGTGGCGCGGCGCGGGTGCGCACCAAGAGTGTGGAGGACATGGCGCGCGACAAAGCGGCGGCCCGCGCCAATGCCGCCGCCGCGGACAAGGCTCAGATGACTCGCCACGCATCCTGATCTCACGGGATATGTCACTCTGAGCGGGGCGAAGAGTCTCGCCGCGTTGGGTAAAAGACGAGATTCTTCGCCCCGCTCCGAATGACAATGGAAGCTACTACGACCTACTCAGTACCCGGCGGCGGACCCTTAGCTGCAACATGCCGGATGCCACCACTGTGCTCGACAGGAGGAAGGGGAAAGTGCAGATGGACAAGTTTGAGCGCCAGTCCAAGCCGGGACGGCGGACCGAGGGTGACGTCATGGGCAAGGCCCGCGGGCGGCCGATCTTCCCGGCCTGGTCGCAACCCATCCGCGGCACTCCCCCCCGGCTGGTCACCCCGGCGCGGGTGCTGGCGCTGCTCCTCCGCCTCTACGCCGGGATCATCTTCATCCCCTACGGCTTCGACAAGTTGCTCAACAATAACCAGACCTACGGCATGGATGCCGACATGTTTCGCGCCATCGGCGTGCCCTTCCCGGAGCTGGCGCAGGTGCTAATCGGCGTGCTGGAGCTATTCGGCGGCGTGCTGTTGCTGAGCGGATTCCTCACGCGGTTCTGGGCGGCGTTGCTCGCCGTCGATATGCTGGTGGCGATGATCCTGGTCGGCAACACCTCCGTCGAGGCGCCGCTGTTCGTGACCTGCCTGCTGTTGATCCCGCTGGGCGGCGGGCTGCTGTCGGGCGATCTGCTGCTGGACTACTGAACCCCGCTGCATCCTTAGCCGTCCCGCGAGAAGATATCCCCAGGAGCTTACGCTGATGCCTTACGTCGACGACTTTTCCAAGCAAGCCAGCGAGTACCGGCGCCACCGGCCGCACTACCCGGATGCGTTGTTCGCGTATCTCGCCGGGCTGGCCCCCGGGCGCAGGCTGGCCCTGGACTGCGGCACCGGCAACGGCCAGGCCGCGGAGGGCGTGGCCCGGCATTTCGCGGCGGTCGTCGCCACCGACGCCAGCGCGCGCCAGATCGCCAACGCCGCGCCGCACCCACGGGTGACATATAAGGTGGCTCCAGCCGATCAGTCCGGCCTGGCGGATCATTCAGTCGATCTGATCACGGTGGCCCAGGCGATGCACTGGTTCGACCTGCCGGAGTTCTATGCCGAGGCGCGGCGCGTCTTGCGGCCCGGCGGCGTGCTGGCTGCCTGGTGCTATCATCTGATCGATGTGGACCCCGCGCTAAACCGGGTGTTCGAGCGCTTCTTTGAGGAGATCATCGGCCCCTACTGGTCGCCGGGAGCCGAGTGGGTCAGCGATCATTACCAAACGATCCCCTTCCCCTTCGCCGCCGTCTCGGCGCCCGCCTTCACGCTCGATGTCGAGTGGGTGCTGGAGGATCTGATCGGCTATTTCAAAAGTTGGTCGGGCCGGCTGCGCTTCATGGAGGTGCAGGGGTACGACCCGCTGGAGGAGATCCGCGACGAACTGGCGGCGGCGTGGGGCGATCCGCGGACCCGGCGGTCCATCCGCTGGCCGCTCTATTTCCGCATCGGGCGCGTTCCGGACTGAGGCGCGAGGGGTGGCTGCCCCGTCTCGAACGGGCGCCTGGTGCAGCCGGCGCCCGAAACAGGCGTGGCTCACCTGCGCCGGGGCGATCAAAGGTGCAATATGGGGCGCCAAGACCTGTTCGGGTCACCGGTTGCAGCAGCCGCAGGCTAGTCGTATTTCTTCAGTACAACATAATCGGTGTGGGGGTAGTCAGCCAGGAACCGGTCCACTATCTCGCGGGCTTGCTGTTCCCCCTGCGGATTCTCGGTCGAATGGGGCATCCCCTCTTCGGGCCAGAGTTGCTTCAAGCGTTCTTCACTCTCGATCTCGAAGACGACGACGTACTGGCCCGCGCGCGCACCCTGGATGCCCCTGGCGAGGTACGTTTTCACTCCAGGCAACCCGAACCCGCTGCCCGCCAGGGCGGCTTGCTCCCACTCCTCGGCAGAGACTCCTGGCTTCAAGCGAATCTCGTGGATCCCCAGTACCTTAGCCATTGTGCTGCCTCCTTTGTGGTTGGCCGCGGCGACTGATCTTAGCACGGCGGCGAGCAAAGTGCCACCGCATGCGCGCCACGGGTGGGCGGGGCTGCCTTACCCCACCGCAACAGCGTGACGCGCACCCCGCACCACTATCCGCAGGGACGCCGGCTATGCCAATGCCGGATCTTGCAGTGCCGGCTCCGGCTGCCGGCGCAAACTGATGGACTAGTGGTCGTGATGCTTCTTCTTCGTTAGTGTACTCTATCGCGTCCCGGTTGTCAAGGGTGGCGCAAACTGATGGACTAGTGGTCGCGATGCTTCTTAGTGGGCGACTCGTCGTCGCCGCCGACGGAGGCCGCGTGGAGGGCGCTCATCGCGTCGGTGAAGCCCTGCGTATACCCGCTCTCGCGCCGGTGCATGTTGATCGTGCGCGCCATGGCGGCCTGGACCCCGTCATTGTAATCATTCCAGCCCAGCGAATAGGCCGGCCGCGTGGGATCGTCGGCGGCGGGCACCGGTTGCCCGCGGGCTACCACGCCGGCGCGGTAATCCTGGAAGCCCTGCGCTTTCGCGCTGCTGTCGGTGGGCACGGCACCGTGCAGGTTGACCACGGCGGCCCGCGCGTGATCCACCCCCGCCCGGTACTCGGCGTGCCCGGCGGCGCCACCCGGCGCGGTGGGCGCCACCCCGCCGAGGTTGGCGCGGGCGGCGTTGTAGCCCGCTATGTAGGCGGCGTGCCCGGCAGCGGCGATGTTCGCGGCAGTGCTTCCGCCCGGCGCCGGCGATCCGCCACGAGCCGTCGCCACGCCCATCTCATAGTAGAAGCCGCTCAGGTAGCCGCCGTTGGTGGACGGCGCAGCCACGGCGTTCAAGGCGGTGCCCGCGTCGACCTGGCGGCGCAACTCGGCCCGCCCGTCCGCGCAGTCGCGCCAGCCCCGGTTCGCGGCGGGGTGCGTGCCGTCCGGGCCACCACCCGTCTTGTGCGCGGTCACGCCGGTGCGGTACAGCGCGAAGCCGGCCTGGTTGCCGCTGCCGGCGGGGGCCGCGCCTTCCAGGTTGTCGAGGCTGGTCTGCGCGTGGGTGACACCCGCCCAGAAGTCGTCGAAGCCTGCCTTGCCGCCCACGGTCGCCGGCGGGGTGGCGGTCGGCAGGGCGGTGCGCGCCTGGGTGACCCCATCCTTATATTCGGCGAAACCGGTCTGCGCCGCGCTCCCCGCGGGCGGGGCGCCGTCCAGGTCGGTACGCGCCGCCGCCAGCCCGGCCAGGTACTCAGTGTGCCCGGCGGCCCCGCCCTGCTCGGTGGGGGTGGCCGACGCCGAGTCGGAGCGCGCGGCGTTGTAGCCCGCCACGTAGGCAGCATGCCCGGCGGCGGCCACGGTCGAGGCCGTGTCGGTGCGGGACACCGTGGAGCCGAGGTCGGCACGGGCCACGGCCACCCCCGCCTCGTAATAGAAGCCCCAGGCATAGCCGCCTGTGGACTTGGCCGGCTTCGCATCCTTGATCGCCACGCTGGACGCCACCTGCAGGCGCAAGTCGGCGCGCCCGTCCGCACAATCCGCCCAGGCCGTGGCGTAGGCCGGGCGCGTGCCGTCATTCGCCCGGCCCGCCTGGTGGGCGTCCACGCCCGCCTTGTACTCGGCGAAGCCCGCCTGCCGGCCGCTGCCGTCCGGCGCGGCCCCCGCCAGATTGTCCAGGTTCGCCTGGGCATGGGCGGCCCCGGCCCAAAACTCCTCGAAGCCCGCCTTGCCGCCCACGGTCGCGGGCGGGGTGCCGGTGGGGGCCGTCGTGCGCGCCAGCGTGACCCCAGCCTTGTACTCGGCGAAGCCGGCGGCCACCCCGCTCTCCGTCGGGGCGGTCCCATCCAGGTTGGCGCGCGCCGCCGCGACGCCGGCCTGGTAGTCGGCGTGCCCGGTCGCCCCGCCCTGTTCGGCGGGCGCTGTCGACTTGGAGTCGCTGCGAGCGGCGTTGTAGCCCGCCAGATATGCCGCGTGCCCGGCGGCGGCGACGGTGTGGGCGGTGGTCGTGCCCTCCACCTTCGAGCTGAGATCAGCGCGGGCCATGGCCACTCCGACCTCGTAGTAGAATCCCCAGAGATAGCCGCTCTCGGTTTTGCCCGGCTTCACCGCGTCCAGGGGCGTGCTCGCCGCCACTTGGCGGCGCAATTCGGTGCGCCCGGCCTCGCACTCCTGCCAACCGGCAGAGTAGGCCACGCGCTTGCCGTCATTCGCGCTCCCGGCCTGGTGGGCGGTCACGCCCGCCTTGTACTCGGCGAAGCCCTCTTTCTTGCCGCTCTCGGCGGGGGGGGCGCCCGCCAGACTGTCGAGGCTCGCTTGCGCGTGGGCAGCGCCAGCCCAGAAGTCGTCGAAGCCCGCCTGCCCCGCGGCGTTGCCCACGGTCGCGCCGGGGCCGGTGGTCCGGGCGAGTTTGACACCCTCCTGGTATTCCGCAAAGGCGGCCCTGGCCGCGCTCTCGGTGGGCGGAGCCGCGCTCAGGTCGGCGCGCGCTGCCGTGACCCCGGCCAGGTAGTCGGCGTGGCCGGTGGCCTGACCCTGCTCGGTGGGCGCCGCCGCTTTCAGGTCGCCCCGCGCCGCCTGATAGCCGGCCAGATAGGCCGCGTGGCCTACCGCCGCGACGGTGTCCGGCGTGCCGCCACTGGGCGCGCCGGAACCGAGGTCGGCGCGGGCCACGGCCACCCCGGCCTCATAGTAGAAACCCCAGGCATAGCCGCCTTCGGTTTTCGTGGGCTTGACATCCTTGAGCGGGGTCCCGGCGGTAAGCTGCTGGCGCAACTCCTTGCGCCCGGCCTCGCAATCCAGCCAGCCCTGGGCAAAGGCGAGCTTCTTCGGGTCGTTGGCCGTGCCCGCCTTATGCGCCTGCACACCTGCCCGATACGCCTCGAAGCCCGCCTTTCTACCGCTCTCGGCAGGGGTGGCGCCCACCAGGTTATCCAGGCTCGCCTGAGCGTGAGTCACGCCCTCCCAGAAGTGGGTGAAGCCGACCAACCCGGCGGGGGTCGCGGGCGGGGTGCCGCCGGGTCGCGTGGTCTCGGCCAGGGTCACCCCGTCCTTGTAATCGGTGAAGCCCGCCTGGGCCGCGCTTTCCGCCGGCACGGGGCCGCTCAGGTTGGTCTCCGCGGCGGTTGCGCCGGCCAAGTAATCGGCGTGGCCGGTGGCCCCGCCGCGTTCGGCGGGCGCCGCCGATTTAGGATCCTTCCTCGCCGCCTTGTAACCGGTCAGATAGGCGCCGTGACCCACGCCGGCGATGCCGGCGGGAACCGTGCCGCTGGGCGCGGGCGAGGCGAGGTCGGCGCGCGCCACGGCCACGCCCGCCTCATAGTAGAAGCCCCACAGATAGCCACTCTCGGCTTTGGCGGGGACGAGCGCGGCGGGAAGGGTGCCCCCGGCGAGTTGTGCGCTCGCGTCTTTGCGCCCGGCCTCGCAGTCCTTCCAACCCTGCGAATACGCGGGCCGCTTGGCATCGTCGGCCTCGTTTTGCGTATAGGCTTCCACGCCCGCCTTGTACTCATCGAAGCCGGTTTTCTTGCCGCTTTCAGCCGGGTCCGCGCCCAGCAGGTTCGCCAGGGAGGCGCGGGCGTGGGCCTGCCCGTCCACGTAGTCTTTATGCCCGGCCTGCTGGCCCGGATTCGTGGCGTGGGCGGCCTTCCCGCTCTTCGCATCCGCCACACCCGCGTCGTAGTCGGTTTTGCCCGTCGTGAAGGCCAGCCCATAGCGCTTCGCCGGGAGCTTATCCTGCGCGGCCTTCACGCCCTCGTCATAGTGCGTGGTCGCGCGCTTGTAGTCGTTATCCTTGACCGTGCCGGCGGTTTTGCGCGCGGCGTCGACGGTGCCGCCCTGGATGTCGCTGACCGCTTTCCAGGCCACCGGTTCCTCATAGGGGCGCCCGCCCGCGCCCTTGGTTTTATGCGGCGGATTGCGCGTCCAGGTTTGGCTCTCCTTGAATTTGGTCGCATGCGTGGTCATGGCGTGCGACAGCGGCTTGCCGGGATACGCCTGATCGCGTTTCGTAGCTTTTTCGCTGTCACTGCGGCGCGTCCCCCCGCCGACATAGGACAAGGGGCTGGGGATGTTCAGGGAGGCTGTGTGGGCCTTGGTTGACGTGCCCGGCTGGGGGGAGAGGGGATCCAGCTCGTCCCAATCGAGCGCCAAGTGGCTGGCGTAGCGGAAGGTGGTATCCTTGGTCGCGTCGATATTGACATTGCCGTAGGTAGGGTGCGTGTTAAACGTGGCCTGGTCCGTCGGCGACTCGGGGTCGTATCCCAACCGCTTCAGCAGACGCGGCAGCGAGTCGGTGCTGTAGGTCACTTTGACGTGGTACTTATACCACCCCCCCGCCTTACGCCCCTTGTTGATCACGGTTTCCGCGAGATTTTTATGGTCGGCGTTGGTGATGAATTTGGGAAACGCGGTGAGGTTCTTCGGCTCATCACCGGGACCGCCCATCTGTTCGTTGAGTAAGTGCCCCTGTACGTACTGCTCCGATTCGGAGGCGGCGGTAAACAGATTCATCCGCCGCCTGGAGAGCACCGTATTGCTCTGGCCGGCATCTGACCCTCCGGGCGGGGGGACCGCCCCCAGCGGATGAATGGTCACCTCAGTGCCTTCACCGCTGGCATCCACCGGGGCCCAAACCGGCGTCGCAGTGGTTAGCCGCTGGATGGGCGCGCGTCCTGGCGTGGCCCCCGTGGGCTGCGATCCGCGGGTGCGCTGGACCGGCGGCGCGGCGGGCGCGGCGGCGGCCTGGCGGCCCAGGGTGTCGGCTTCGCTTTCCAGCCCGTGGTCGTCGTTGAGCGGCAAGCCCTTGGCCTGGCGGGTGACGCCCACCCGGCCCTGCCGCTGCTGCACCACGTGGGCCAGTTCGTGGCCCAGCACTTCCTGCCCGGCGTGGCTCTCCGGTTGGTACTGGCCCGGCGCGAAGTGGATCTCCGTGCCCTGGGCGAAGGCCAGCGCGCCCAGGTCCACGGCCTGTTGCGAGTTAGCGTGAATCCGCACATCGGAGAAGTCGGCGTCAAAGGCGCGCTCCATCTTGGCTTGCACGGCCACCGGTATCCCGGTCTCGCCCGCGGGCGCAGGCAGAGCGGCGCCAGGGTGCTCGCCGGGCGCCGGGGGTGGCCCGGCCACCGGCGGCAGCGCGACCGATCCCGGCGCTTCCGCGCTCACCGGAACCGGAGCGGCGCTGTCCAGCGCCGGCGTGGCGGTAGTCAGACCAGGCGGCGCGGACGCCGCGCCGCCTGGCGCGCTGCGCTGGATCATGCGGCGCGCGCTCCGGTTGCCGTGGGTGCGTTGCAGTTGCAGGAGGGCCGCCTGCCGGACAGGGCCGTTACCACGCCCGCCGCCCGCGGCATGGCCGAGCACCGGCGCCAGGGTCCCGGCCGACACGGGCAGGGGCGCAGCGGGGGCCGGGCGGCGGGGATCGGCCACCTGGGGAGCTTGGTGAATGGCGTCGTGGGATGCGTCTACAGCATGATGGTCGGTTGCCACAGATCGCTCGATTTCTTTCGCCGTGGCGGCCGGGGTGCGCATCGGGCCGGCGCCGGGTGGAATGCAGATCGCCCGCGGAGGACCGGCAAGCGGTTCCCGCCCACCGATACTTTCAGAGTATACTACCGACCCTGGCCGGAGTCAATATGAAATGAAACCCCCCGTAGGGATTATTAGGCTTGCACGGCATCTTTTTCCTGCGGAACGAAGTGCCGTAGTTCGTCTGGTTCCCCAATGAGACTCTTCTCCAGGGCCGAGTTCCGTCGTTGGTCCCATCCACGCGGTGGAACAAATGTGCTATACTGATCCCGGCAGCGGCAATCCGCACCCACCACGCGCACCAGGAGGGAATCCATGGACAACCTCGCACCCGGCCCGCTGAAACCCCGGCTGCCGGCCCTCGTCGCCCAGGGCCAGGCCGAGCAGCAAGCTTTTATCGCCCAATTGAGCGACGCTCAGCGGGCGGCACTGGGCACGCCCGCCGCCTGGGCGGCCAAAGATCATATCGCCCATAACACGGCCTGGAAAGCCGATGCGGCGCGGGTGATCGCCGCCGGGGTGCGCGGCGAGACCCCGGCGCCCAGCCCGGACGAAACGGAGTTTAACCCGCGGGTGTTCGCCGCGGCGCAGCACCAGTCCTGGGAGGCGATCCTGGCCGGCGCGGCGCTGCGCGCCGCACTCGAAGCGTGCAGCGAAGCCGGCCTGAGCGAGCCGACGCGCTTCCCCTGGCGCCAGGGCCGCCCGCTGTGGAGGAGGTCTATGTCTCCGGCTACGAGCACCCCATCGAGCACTACGGGCAATTCTACCTGGAGGCGGGCGACGCGGCGCGGGCCCAGGCCGTGCGCGAGGCGGCGGTGGCGACCGCCCGGCAGTTCATCGGGGAAACCGCGGCGTACGGCTTCATGGTCTACAACCTGGGCTGCTTCTACGTCAAGATCGGCCGGGCCGGCCGATCGCTCCCCGCGCTTGGGGAGGCGCTGGCCCGCGTGCCCCGCCTGCGCGCGTGGATCAGGGACGACCCCGAACGGGCGGCGTTGCACGCCGCCCCCGCGTTCCAGGCGTTGGTCGCGGACGCCGGCGAAGGGGGCACCGCTAATGACGAGCGCCACCAACGAATGGCTGAAGCTTAAACTCCTGGACCTCGGTACCTCGTTGTGGTTGCGCAAGGCCCGCCTGAGCAAGCCCAGGCGGCGAAACAGATGTTCATCGCGCGGCTGACCGAGGCGGCACCTCACCGCGATGTCCCAACAAGCAGCTAAGGAGATCCAGCAACATGGGTGCGTTTATACAGGTCAATCCCCGAGAAAGCGAGTTTCGCGCATATTACGCCGAGGCGAAAGACGGCAAGGGGCCGGGCATCCTCTTATGCCATCCCAGGTGGGGCCTCAACTCCTGCTTCACCGATCTGGCCGACCGCCTCTCCGCCGCAGGTTACACCGTCCTCGCCCCCGACCTTTTCGACGGGCGCACTGCCACGGACAGCGCCGAAGCCGATGCCCTGGTCGCCGCCTTTGAAGCAGATGATGGAGCAAAAGGTATCGCCAGAGAGCAAGCCGCTCTCGACTACCTCCTCAACAGCCCGGCCATCACGAGTCCTAACATTGCCGCCATCGCCTTCTCGATGGGCGCGGCCTACGTCACATGGCTTGCCACCCTCCGATCGGAGATAGCCGCGGTGATTCTATTTTACGGAGGAAGCGACTGGAACAAAGACTATGCCGAAAATGCCAACGCGCCCGTGCAGGGGCACTGGGCCGCCGCAGACCCGTTCCAGCCGGCCGAAGCGGTGCACGCTTTCGAAGCCGAGCTGAAAGCCGCCGGTCATACACCCGACTTCTATACCTACCCTGGCACCGAGCACCATTTCTTCGAGAGCAATCGCCCCGAATACGATCCCGCAGCCGCGCAACGGGCATGGGAGCGCACCCTTGCCTTCCTGCGCGAGCACGTCGGCTAGTCTGGGCATCTTGGACGAGTGGATGCAGGGAGGTCGCGCGAGTGACAATACGGACCGGCGCGAAAGTCGCGCCGGCGCGGGCGCACCAGCCGGCAGCACTACCAGGCGGAACTCCAGAGCGTGATCGCGCTGCTCAACGCGGTGCAACCACGCTTGCGGCTGGCGCCGGGGCTGCGCGCGACTCTACACACTTCACAATTGGCCGGCGCGCCAGGCAGCGCGCCGGGCTGCCCACCAAGGAAGGCAAGGATTCTGCCGGCGGCACACGCGGATAATAGCGTGCTGGGAGGTTGTTCGATCACAACACCTGGGCCAGGCAGCGATAAATCGGCTAGACTGGGCGGGGCCTGCGGACTGGTGCAGGCGCCGGCTCTGGAGGAAGACATATGGAGACAACGTGGAATACCGCTCTGTGGCGGCAGTTCGGCGCCGCCATCGATATGCTCGAAAACGCCCTGGTGACCTGCCCGGACGCGCTGTGGACCCAGCGCCTCTGGCGGGACCCTCCGAACCACCCTCTCCCACCGGGGTTCCCCCCGCAGTTCGCAGAGTTCTGGTATCTCGCCTATCATACGCTCTTCTGGCTCGATTTGTATCTCTCGGGCTGCCGGGAGGAGGAATTCGCGCCGCCCCCTCCCTTTACCTGGGTTGAGCTAGACCTCGCGCCGCCGCTCGAACGGCCCTATACCAAGGAGGAGCTGCATGCCTATCTCGCGGCGACGCGCCGCAAGGCCCAGGCCACGCTGGTTGCGCTGACGGACGAGCGGGCGCGCCAGGCCGTCGAGTACCCCTGGGCGCAGGGGCAGACCGTCAGCTTCTTGGAGTTACAGTTGTACAACATGCGTCACGTGCAGGAACATGCGGCCCAACTGAACCTCTTCCTCGGGCAGAGGGCCATGCCTGCCGCCGCCGACTGGGTCCCGCGCGTACAGGATGAACCTGGCAGCCAATAAGTGTGCGGAGTGGGCTATCCATTGCGCCGCCGGCACATGCCCAGACAGGCGCCAGCGCCGGACGCGGCGGATCGCAAACTCGCCCACCCTGAGGATGAGGATCGCGGGGTAGGGCCAGGCACCCCAGCCCCACACGCGCTGCGGGCGCTAACGCGCGGGGAAGTCCTCGGCGCCCTCGCCACCCCAGGTGGCATCCAGGAGCCGGGTAAGCTGGGCAAAGGCGGCCAGCCAGGCCCGTAGGTACTCCAACTGATCGGGCGGCAAGCCGGCTGTCTCGCTCGTTTGCAGCAGCCAGGCAATCACCGCCTGCGGGGTGGACAGGCCGCCGGGCGCGCCGGCATCACGGTACAGTTGCAGAATCTCCGCGTACATCGCCCGGACCCGGATGTGGATCGGCTGCAATTCAACCTGTATCTCGCGGATGCGCCAGAGGGTGATGTCGCCAATTTGGCGCGCGGCCAGTTGGGTGCGCGCTTGGTTCATGCGGTCGTCTCCTATGTTGCCGGCGCGCCCGGCGGGTCGTTACACGTCGGGGCGGCGGGCCGGTTTCAAACCGGCCCCTACGGCGGCGAACTTGCTCCGGCCACGATGCCGGAGCGGCGCGGGCCGGTTTGAAACCGGCCCCTACAATGGCTCACTGTTGCCGGGCGGCTCATCAACCGGCGCGCAAGGGCGCCAGCACCTCATCGGCCAGGCGCCTGAGCGGATCGGGGCTGGTGACATGGCCGAAGCCCAGGATGAACTGGCGCACGCCGAGATCGATCAGCGGGCGCAAGGCGGCGAGCCAGTTGGCCGAGTCTTCCCGCGATTCGGGCAGGTGGCCGTTCTCGATGGTGTAGCTTTGCCGGATGGCCGCCGGGTCGCGGCCCGCCTCGGTCGCGCTGCGTTGGACAATCTCCCACTTGCGCTGGTAGTCGGCCCGGTCGATAGCCTCCAGCGGGCCGCCGTGATAGCGGTCCCAGAGGTCGGCCACGCGACCGGCCAGGGGCAGCAGCAGCTTTTCGCCGCCGCCCCCGATCATGATCCGCGGCGGCGGCTGAGGGCGCGGCTCGCAGTACGCCTGGGCGATCTGGAAGTGGCGGCCCGCGAAAGTGGGCGCCGGCTCGGTCCACATGCGGCGCATGATCTCCACCGCCTCGGCCAGTTGCTGGATGCGCACCGCGGGCGCGGGGAACGGATAGCCGTAGGCCGCGTATTCGGCGCCGCGCCACCCCGCGCCGATGCCCATAATGAAGCGGCCCTCGCTCAGCATCTGCAACGTGGCGGCCATCTTCGCCATCAGCGCCGGGTTGCGATAGCCCACGCCCAGCACGATGGGACCGACGTGCAGGCGGGGATAACGCGCGGCCAGCCAGGTCAGCGCGGTCCAGCACTCGATCCAGGCGTGCGCCGGATCGTCGAAGGCGTAGAAATGGTCGGGCACCCAGATCGAATCGAAGTGCTGGGCCACCAGCGGCAAGATGTCCGGCGCTTCCTCGACCATCAGCGGCATACCGGTGTTGCCGGGCACGGCGCCGCCGAGCATAAACCAGCCAAACTCGATTGCTTGCGCGCGGTCTTCGGGCATGGTGTTCTCCTCTGCGCTAGGGCCGGCGGCAACCGGCGCGGGGCGGATGCGGCGCCCGACAGGGCGGGCCGCTGGATACGCCTAGAACAAGATCCGTACCCGCGCCCCCGGCTCACCGGCCGCGCGCTAGCGTAGCGGCGCCGCGGTTTCGTGCAGACAATGCAGGATCTCCTGGAACGATTGGCGCACGCCGGTCACATAATAAGGGATATCGCGGCCCAGGCAGAACTGGCGGGTGATCTCGCCCGCCCGACCCAACTGGTTGCGCGGCATGGTTGGGAAGAGATGGTGGACGGCCTGGTGGTTCAGCCCGCCGTACAGGAAGTCGATCAGGGGCGTGGAGCGCACATTGCGCGACGTGAGTACCTGCTTGCGCAAGAAGTCGAGCCGCGTGTCGTCCTTGCCCACGACCAGCATGCCCTTATGGTTGGGCGCGAACACGCCGCCGAGCAGCACGCCCAGCAGCCCGCGGTGAACCAGGATGAAGGCCAGCCCCATCCACGGCCCCAACAGCAGCGGCAGGCCCGCATAATACAGCAGGAAATGCGCGCCCAGCAGCACGGCGTCGGGCGCGCGCCAGCGATAGCGGGCGCGGATCACATACAAAACCGAGGCGACCTGCATACTGTAAACGGTGAACGTGAGCGCCGGGAAGAAAAGAAACGCCTGGTAGCCGGTGGCGAGCCGCGCGGCGCCGCGCTTGCGCTGCACCTGCTCGTCGGAGAAGGCCATGAACGGGATGTCGATGTCCGGGTCCAGGCCGTCATGGTTAGGGTTGGCGTGGTGGGCGTTGTGCTTATCGACCCACCAGCCCAGGCTCATGCCCACCAACAGGTTGGCAACCAGCATGCCGATCCAGCGGTTGAGCCGGATAGAGGCATAATTGGCATCGCTGTCGGTCCCGCGGGCGCGAAACACCTGCTTGTGGCCCAGGTCGTGGGCCAGGAAGCCCAACTGGGCGGAGACGAAGGCCAGGTAGGGCGCCGCCACCAGCACCCGCGCCCAGCCGCTGAGCAACCCCAGCAGGGCGATCCCGGCGGCGAACAGCGCCAGGGTGTAGGCCAGTTTTACAGCGTAATATGTGCCCTGCGCGTCGAGCAATCCCGCCTCGCTCACCAGGGCTTTCAGCGCCGCGTAGTCGTTTTTGGTTACTAAAGGACTCTCTGCTGTTTTTACTGCTTGGTCCAGCATTAATCTAAAGCTCTCCGATCTGCCGATCTATATCTATCACGTAAACTGTGGAACCCGGTCGCCGGTGAGGCGACTTGCACATCGCGTGCGAGGCATCCAATAGGGTGTAGAAAGCCGGCCTGGGGGATGGCGGCCGGCCCTAGTTATTATACCATGAAACGCCGGGCGGCGCGCCGGGAGACGGATGGGGCAGCACTCCAGGCCGGGCGGCGCTACGACTCCAGTTGGGCCTCCAGCTCGGCAATCGTCGGCAGGTTGCGCTGCAAGGCTTCGGGCAGCCGCTCGGTGTGGTAGACGGCCACGCCCATCGGCTTATGCATATCTTGCAGGGCATATTCCACCACCACCTGGTTCTTGTTTTTGCACAGGATCAGCCCGATGCTCGGCTGGTCGCCCGGCCCGCGCAGTTGCCGATCCACCGCGGTCAGGTAGAAGTTCATCTGCCCGGCAAACGCCGGCTCAAACTCGCTGACCTTCAGATCGATCACCACATAGCAATGCAGGACCGCGTGATAGAACAGCAAATCGAGGTAGAAGGTCTGCCCGCCGACCACGATGGGCCACTGCCGGCCCATGAAGGCAAAGCCGCGGCCCAGTTCCAGCAGAAACTCCTGCATATGGACCAGCAGCGCCTGCTCCAGATCGCGCTCCTGGGCGCGCTCGCTCAGCAGCAGAAAATCGAAGTTATAAGGGTCTTTGAGCAGTTGCTGGGCCAGTTCCGATTGCGGTGCCGGCAACTGCTGGGGGAAATTGGTGGGCGCCTGGCCCTGGCGCTCGTAGATGCCGCGCTCGATCTGCCCAATCAGGTCGCGGCCACTCCAGCCCTGCTGGAGCGTCTGGTGGGCGTACCACTCGCGGGCCAGCGGGTCCTTCACCCGGTCCAGCAGCACCTGGTTGTGATACCAGGGAATTTGTGCAGGCAGCGCCTGCACAATTGCCTCGTCGGGATAGGCATCGGCGAAGGCGCGCATATAATGCAGGTTGCGCGCCGACCAGCCCTGCGCGCCGGGAAACGCCTGCCGCAAATCGCGCGCCAGCCGGGGAATGACCTGGCCGCCCCAGCCGTACTGCGCCTGGCGGGCCAGGATCGCCCGCCCGATCTGCCAGTACAGCAGCACCAGTTCCCGGTTGACGGCCAGCGCGGCGCGCGCCTGGGCCGCCTGGATGCGCGACTTCAGTTCGTCGAGCAGTTCGGGGTAGCCTTCGTCCGGCGCGGCCAGGTGCTGCGACATCGATCCTCCTGCCAATTATGCCGGCGCAACAGGTCCGGCCCCCGCTATTATACGGGCTTTCGGCGACCTCTGCCGCCTCCGCCCCTACCCTACGGCCACCCTGGCGCTGTAGGGGCTGGTTTGCAACCGGCCCGTTGCCGGCTACGCCGCCCGCGCGGCTGTGAACAGAACATACGTTCGCCGGCTCAATCGTCCAGCACGGTGAGCGCGTGGTCGGCGGCTTCGCGCAGGCGCAAGAGGTACTCGCGGGCGCGCACCCGCTCGGCGCTGTCCATGCGCGACGCGCGGGTGGGCAACTGTTGCAGGCGCCGTTCCGCATCCCCGGCCCAGCGCCAGCCGTCGGGCGGGCGGCGCCCGGCGCGCACAGGCCGGTGCCCCGCATCCGAACCGTTCGGATCGTGCGCGGTGTGATCCCCTGCCCCGGTATCCACCCCGCCGCCATCCGCTGCGGGAAAAGCCCCGGCCAGGAACGCGTCCCCGCCGTCAGGATCGTCTTTGAAGGCGCGAATCGCGGCGCGGATCTGCTTCTGCTCGATCCGCCCGCTCAGATACAGGTCCAGCACCACCGGATTCTCGGCGGCGGCAATGCGCAACTCCACGTAGTCCGTGCTCTTGCCGATGCTGCGCCCGATGGCCTCGTTGGTCAGCCCGAAATGGCGCTTCAGCCGCAGCAGCGCGTGCGCCTCGTCGTCGAACCGCAGCGTGGAGCGTTGCAGGTTCTCGACCAGGGCCACCTGCTCCGCTTCCTCGTCGGTATATTCGCGCACGATGACCGGCACCGTCGCCAAGCCCACAGCGCGCGCCGCCGCCAGCCGCCGGCTGCCCGCCACCAGTTGGTACGCGCCATCCTCGACCGGCCGCACGATCAGCGGCTGGTGGATCCCCGTCGCCTGGATGCTGCCGGCCAGTTCCGCCTGGTCGCCGGCATCGTAGTACTGGCGCGGCTGCTGAGGATTCGGCTGGATCGCCGCCGGGTCGAGTTCCGTCACCGGACCGGCGGGCGCTTCGGGATCGTCCGAGACCAGCAAATCGAGCGGGTTATAGGTCAGCTTCTTGGGCTTTGTGGGCATACAAGCACCCCCTTTCAGAATCCACGCCGCACCGTCCGGCACGCGTCACGAATACCGTCTTCGTCGGTGGCTAGTGCAGCTTCCCGTGCTCTCTTGGGTGTAGTTGCGCGATTTATCGCGCCGTACTCATCGGTCGTCAGCCTGTGCCGCCCCTAGGAGGTGCCTGGCCGCTGCACTACGCCAGGCGGGTCGCCAGTTCCTCGGCGGCGCGGTAATACGGCTCATCGGCGCGCGCCGCCGGGCGCACCGCCGGAAATACACTGCGCCGGCTCCCCGCCGCCTCTTTGTAGCGCACCAGCGACGGGATATGGACCGTGAAGACCTGCTGCCCAAAGGTGCGGCGCAGCAACTCGTCCAGTTCGCGGTGTACCGTGAGCGCGCTGCGCTTGGTCAGCAGGTAGCCCGCCACGGTCAGGTGCCGGTTCAGCCGCTGCTGCACCTTCTGCACCGCGCGCTGGAGCATGGCAATCCCCTCCGCCGACCAGCTTTCCGGCTCGACCACGACCAGCACATGGCTGGCCGCCACTAGCGCATTAATGGTCGCCGTAGTCAGGCTGGGGGGGCAATCGATCAACACGAGGTCATAGCGGTCGGTCACGTCCTCCAGGGCCACGCGCAACAGCATCTCCTTGCCCGGCTCATCGCGCAAGCCCTCGTCCAGCGCCGCCATGCGGAAACTGCTGGGCAGCAGGTCCACGCCCTCCGCGGTCGGCTGGATCGCGTCGGCCATCGCCGCCTCCCCCACCAGCACCTCGGCGATACCGGGCCGCGCGTTCGCCAGGTCGAAGCTAGAGGAGCAGTTCGCCTGGTAGTCCATATCGATCACCAGCACCCGATATCCCAGCAGGTGCAACGCCACGCTCAGATTAACCGCGCTGGTCGTCTTGCCCACCCCGCCCTTCTGGTTGGCGATAGCGATGACTTTTGCGCTCATAATCCCTCTCCTCTGCTGGTA
>JAICKM010000896.1 GCA_025927935.1 Chloroflexia bacterium
GACTCCAGGCCGGGCACTGGAAGAACGCCCAACTGCCCGCTTCGCTGGCCCGCCTGCGGAGCAGTACCGGGACTGCCGCCGCCGGGCGCACCGAAGTCGCGTTGAACCTCGATCTCGCCAACCGCACCGCGCGCCTGCTGCGCGCCCAGGGCATCGTGGTGGACATCCTGCCCGCGACCGTGCCGACCGGCTATCGCGCCGACGCTTTCGTGGCGATCCACGCCGACGGCAACAACAGCACGCGAGCGCGCGGCTACAAGATCGCAACCCGCTGGCGCTCCGGCGTGGCCTTCCGCGATGAAGTCCTGGTCGAGACGCTGAGCCAGGTCTATGGCGATATGACGGGGTTGCCGCGCGACTCTGCCATCACCCGCAACATGCGTGGCTATTACGCCTTCAATACCTGGCTGGGCGACGAGAGCCGCATCAGCCAGTTGACCCCCGCCGCCATTATTGAGACGGGCTATATGACGAACGCCGCCGACCGGGCCGTCCTGTTTAACAAGCCCGATGTGGTGGCCGCGGGGATCGCGCGGGGTATCCTGGCCTTCCTGAACAGCAGCAATGGCGCCGCGATCCAGGCGCGAACTGAGGCCGTGGCCGCCCTCTCGCCCACCCAGCGCAGCGTCGTCGTGACCCAGGATGGGGTGGTCGTGCGCGCCGCCAACTCGTCCAGCGCCCGCATTGTCGCGCGGATGAATCGCGGCGATGTCCTCTACTACCTGGACACCACCGTGCGCCCAAAAGGGCCGATTACCAACGTACACGGGGGCGAACTGGCCGCCAACAGCGGCTACTTCCGCGTCGGCATTCCGGGGCACGACGGCGTCTTTTACATTAACCGCGATTATGTGGTCGTCCAGGAGCCGGCGCCGTAAACCTTGTGACCGCCCGACCCATCCGGTATAATGAGGCCACAACGCAATAGGCCCGTGTAGCTCAGGGGACAGAGCGCCGCCGTCCTAAGGCGGGCGTCGGGGGTTCGAATCCCTCCGCGGGCACCATGAAGCACCCGGCCTGGGTGCTTTGTGCTATAATGGAGGGGATCCGGCGTCCCGCTGCCGGACATGGAAGTCGGGCTTCCAGCAGGCGCCGGGTATCCGTCCATTGGAAGGAGCAGACGCTATGCAAATCACCTTAAAAGCCAAAAACCGGAAATTGACCGCTACGGAAGAAGAGGTGATCCGTAAGAAAGTAAGCCGCCTGCCGCGCTACCTGGATCATATCAGCGACGCGGAAGTGATCATCGGCGAAGAGCGCCCCCGCCGCGGACTCGACAAGCAAGTGGTGCAACTCACGGTCCGGGCTAACGGCACCTTGCTGCGCGCGGAGGAAAGCGACGCGGAGATGCAAGCCGCCCTGGATGCCGCGCTCGACAAGGTAGAGCGCCGGATCGAGCGCTTCCGCGGGCGCCGCGAGCGTAACAAGAAGGGGCGCAGCTCCCTGGGCGAGGCATTGGTGCCGCCCGCCCCGGAGGTGGAACCGGAGGATGAAGAAGACACCGCGGCGCGCGCCATTGTGCGCACCAAGCGCTTCGTCGTCCAGCCGATGGAGCGAGAAGATGCCGTTGAGCAGATGGAGTTGCTGGGCCACAGCTTCTTCGTCTATATGGACGCCGAGACCAAGCACATGTCCGTCCTCTATCGGCGGCAAGACGGCAATTACGGCCTGCTGGAGCCGGTCCTCACCTGATTGGCACACGGCCCCAATGATCTGATTTTTCGGCCCGGCCTGCACAGGCCGGGCCGCTCTTTTGCGAGGATAGCACGCCATGAAGGACAGTATCGGGAAGATCCTGCGCGAGGAGCAGGAACAATATCTTGAAGCCCTCTTGCCCGCCCGCGACCCGGTGGCCGCCGCCATCGAGGCGGATGCGGCCAAGCATAACGTCCCGATTGTCGATCCGGAGGTCGGGCGCTTCCTCTACATTGCGGCGCGCAGCATCCAGGCGCGCCGCGTGCTGGAGGTCGGCACGGCGACGGGCTATTCGGGCCTGTGGCTGGCCCGCGCGCTGCCAGAGGGCGGCAAGCTGGTGACCATCGACGTGAATCCGGCCCGCCAGGCCCGCGCCCGTGAGTCCTGGGCCGCCGCCGGGGTGGCCGACCGGGTGGAGACCATCTGCCGGCCCGCGCTCGAAGTGCTGCCCACGCTGAGCGGTCCGTTCGATCTTGTGTTCATCGACGCGCTGAAGGAGGAGTATCAGCAGTGCTTCGACCTGGCGCTGCCGTTGCTGCGCCCTGGCGCGCTCGTCCTCGTCGACAACGTCCTATGGAAAGGCCGCGTCGCCACGGGCGAACACGACGAGGAGACGGACGCGATCCGCGACTTCAACGCCTACACCATGACCCACCCGCGTCTGACCACGGCGATCCTGCCCCTGGGCGACGGCGTGCTCTACGCTGTGGTGGAATAACGCCGATCCACCGCACCGCAAATTTGGCGGTCCCGTGGCTCGGCGCACGAAAGCCGCCAGGCTATAGGAGCCGCTGGTGCGGTTTGGTATAATACCGTATGTTCATGCGTTATACCCGCCCCTGGCCGGCGCGGGCCTTGCTCGCCCTCCTCTGCGCGCTGGGGATGCTACTGTGGCAACCCGCCACGAGCCAGGCGCACCCCGCTCCCTCGGTTATCCATGATTACCTGGTCCGGCTGGGGCCGGGCACCGCGCAGGTCTTCTTGCGC
>JAICKM010000282.1 GCA_025927935.1 Chloroflexia bacterium
AGCAGGGTATATACTGTGACCTCAACCTCCTGGTCGGGCATTCCTATAAAGCCGGTGACGGGGTACAGGATGCGGATAAGATCGGCTGGGCCAAAGCCGTGGCCTACTTCGACCCCCGGCTGATCGCCCTGCAAAAAGCCTCCGCGGCACACATCCTGACCCACCGCAACCCCTATACGGGGACGGGGTATCGCCATGAGCCGGCGATCATCATTATCGAACTGCTCAACGAAAACTCGTTGATCGAAGCGTGGCACGGCGGGCGCTTGCGCGCCGGCGATGGCACCGCGCTCCCCGCCTACTATACGGATATGCTCGACCAGATGTATGCCGCGTATCTGGAGCGGCGCGCCCCGGCGGAGCAGACGCGCATCCGCGCGCTGGCCGGGGCGCCCGCGGGCGCCGCGGTGCCCCGCCTCACGCCGGAAGAGTTCGCCACGGCGCCCGCCGAGCGATTCCAGGCGGAGGCGGCTTTCTATATGGAGGTCGAGCGAGATTACTTCCGGGAGATGCGGGCCTTTCTCAAGGAGACGCTGGGGGTGCGGTCGCTGCTCATCGGCAGCAACGACCACACCTATAGCCAGAGCGGCTACCCCATGATCTGGAGCAACTCCTTGCTCGACATAATGGATGGGCATATGTACTGGCAGCACCCGGATCATAGCCCGGCCCGCAACACGCCCATGGTCAACGATCCCCTCCACTCCACCGTAGTGCGCCTGTCGCGGACCGCGCTGGCGGGGCAACCGTATACCGTCAGCGAGACGAATCATCTCTTCCCCGGCGATTGGATCAGCGAAGGAATGCCGATTCTCGCGGCCTACGCCGGTTTCCAGGATTGGGACGGAGTGATGTGGTACACCTTCGAGCCGAAGCGCGATGCCGCCGGGGACCAGTACGTGCGGGATCATTTCGATATCTCGTTCGACCCGGTGCGCATGTCCCAGCTCGCCGCGGGGGCATTGTTGTTCCTGCGCGGCGATGTGCGCGCGGGCGACACAACGGTCGAGCGCAGCTATAGCCTGGAACAGGTGCGCGAAAGCTTGCGCCTGCCGCCGGAGGCCCGGCCGTATTTCTCGCCGGGCTTTTCGCCGCTGCTGGCCCTCCAGCACAAGGTCCGCATCGGGACGCTGGAAGGCTCCCCGGCACAACTACCCCAGGCCGAGCCAGAAGCGGACTCCTCCGCGCTCCGTTCGGATACCGGGGAGCTGGTCTGGTATATCGGACCGGACGGGAACGGACTGGTAACGGTAGATACGCCGCGCACGCAGGCGCTGATCGGGTTTCTGCAAGGCACGGCGCCACCCCTGCGGAATCTCGCCTTCGCCGTGACGAACGTGTTCGGCACCCTCATCCTGTCCTGCCTCGATGGGGAGCCGATCAGCCGCGCCTCGCGGTTGCTGCTGACGACAGGAACGCGGGTCGAGAATACCGGCCAGCAATGGAACGCAGCGCGGACCGAGGTGACGGCGCGCGGCGGCCCGCCGCCGCGGATCGATCCGGTGCGCGGGCGCATCATGCTACGCGGTCTGGAGGATGCGGCGGCTGTTCACGTGGCGGCCCTCGATGGCGCGGGAGAACCGCTGGGCGCGCCGGTTCCCGCGGCGCAGACTCCCGCGGGATGGGTGATCACCATCGGGGAGCCGGCCACCCCCTGGTACGAGATCGTCGTCCAACGATAAGTATTTCAGCCCGCTGTGCAGGAGCCGGATTTGCCGGGTCCCGCGTGCCGCCTGGTTCAATCGCCGCATCGCTGGTAATAGCAGGCGCGGCACCATGGTTACGGCGCTTCCACCCGTCGTATGCGCCGCACCGTGCTCTCAAAGTTGTTAATCTCGATCGGTACGCCGGCGTGCATCCAGGCGGCGCCACTGCGCGCGTCCGCGATTCCCTCGATAGTGTACAATGCACCGGGGTCGAGACCGCGCAATCGCAGGGGCGGTACCGCCGCCGGGGGCGGCAGGTGCGTGCGGAACGCAAACAACACGGCTTCCGCCTGGTCCTTGCCCACATAGAGCACGGCGGAAACCGCCTGTGCCTGGGGCGACCCCAGCCGGTACTGGTCGCCGTCTTGCACGATATGGCGGATCTCTTTGTAGAGTGCGATCCACCGGGCGGCCTCGGCCCGCTCATCCGCCGTCCAGTGCGCCAGATGCCCGCCGACGCCCAGGACGCCGCACATGCTGACATGGAAACGGAACGCCAGTGATAGCCGGTCCGGGTTCATGTCCGTCACCCAGGCTTCCATCGTGTTCGCCGGATACACCTGCGAAAAGCCTTCCTGGATCCCCAGCCGCGCCGTCGCCTCGGTGTTGTCGCTGACCCAGATCTGGTCGGCGAAGCGTAACATGCCCAGGTCGGCGCGTCCGCCCCCGCCGCTACAGCTCTGGAAGACCACCTGCGGATGCCGCTCACGCAGCGTGCCTAGCACTCGGTACAGCCCCTGCACGTAGCGCACCCAGATTTCGCGGGCGTCGCCCGGTGCGTCCGGCCAGCCCGGCTCGCTCACGTTGCGGTTCATATCCCACTTGATGAAGGCGATATGATGCTCGGCCAGCAACCGATCGAGCACCGCGATCAGGTACTCCTGCACATCGGGCCGCCCGAGGTTGAGGACGAGTTGGTTGCGCGCTTCGCTGCGGGCGCGGCCAGGGAAGTGGATCACCCAGTCGGGATGCGCCCGATATAGCTCGCTGTTGGGGTTGACCATCTCCGGCTCGACCCATAAGCCAAAGTCCATCCCCAGGGCGTTGACCTGTTCGATCAGGGGCGCGAGGCCGCGCGGAAACTTGCGCTCGTCAGGCCACCAGTCACCCAGCCCGGCATTATCGGTGGTGCGCCCATGGAACCAGCCGTCGTCGACGACGAACAGTTCGACGCCCAGCGGGGCCGCCAAGGCCGCCAGTTGAACTTGCGACGGCTCGTCCACGGCGAACGTCGTCGCCTCCCAGGAGTTATAGAGCACTTTATGCGGCATACGCCCATGCGGCAGCACCCGGTCGCGGATGAAGTCGTGCAGGCGCCGGCTCATGCCGCCGAAGCCCGCCGCGGTAAAACCGCCAAAGCTAGGCGGCGTGGTAAAGCTCTGCCTGGCGTCGAGCCGCCAGGCGAAATCCCAGTCGTTGATGCCCAGGCTCACGCGCGTCGCCTGGTACTCCGTGACCTCGGCGGCGAGCTTCCAGTTGCCGCTCCACTCCAGCAGGCCAAACCAGACCTCGCCCATCTCTTCCCCCGCCGTTCCGGCCTCCACAGCAAACCAGGGATTGTGCTGATGGCTGGTCGTGAGCCGCCGGCTTTCCAGGATCTTGACGCCATGGATGAGCGGCTCGCGGCGGATGTGCATCTCGTCGAGCCAGCGCCCGGTCACGTGGGTCAGGCGATAGTCGATACCCGGCGGCAGGTGCCATTGCGCCGACCAGATGCGCTCGATATGGACCGGGGCATCACCGTCGTTGCTCACCGTCGCCCAGCGCTCGATGAGGTCGTAGGCGGCATGTACGCGGTAGTGGAGCGTTACCCGAAAGGGATAGTCACGGTCGCGTAGGGCGATGCGCAACTCCGGCGTATCGCCCTCGTGCAGGTCATAACCGGCGAAGCGTAGGACCACGTCGCGCACGCCGTTGGCGAAGGTGACCTTGAGGCAGGGTTCGATAAATTTGATCCCGCCATGGCCGGGGTACTCTTCGGGCGTGCGCTGGGCGGGGGTATCGAACGAGGTCGAGAAGGCCGGATCGGGCGCCGGGGCATAATCCGCGACGCGCGGCAGCCGCGGTCCCCAATAACGGTGGGCCAGCAGGCCGGCGTTGTTGACGCCGAAGGCATAGCCGGAAGTCTCTGTCTCCAGCACCCAATTTTGCTCTGATGCGTGAATTACCACCCCGTTACTCCTCTCTGCGGGATAAAGCGCCGCGCGGTTACGGCAGACGCCGGCCCGATGTCCACAGTACACAAGATGTGTTGCTGGAGGCGCACCCAGGTTTTGGGCCGCCCGGCAGCCGGCCCGGGTTTCCGCCCTCAGCCGGCGCCTCGCCCCCGGTAGTATAATGTAGGCAAGCCATGATGCGCGAACAGGACGACATGCCGGTTGCGGCCGCAATCGAAGAATTAGATGTCCCGCTGCGCGGGGCGCCGGCCCGCGCCCTCCGCTGGGAGGGGCTGCTTGGCCTGCTCCTAGTGCTGGGGCTGAGCGGCTTCAGCCTGGGCCAGTGGTGGGATCAGCAGAGTCGTGCCGAGCATTACCGCGCGGGCACACGTGCTGCCGCCATCCTTGACTGGGACACCGCACGCAGCGAGTTCGCCGCGGCCACGGGCTACGCTGACGCTGACACCCGCCGGGCCGGCGCACAGCGCAACATCACCACGCGCGAACGCCAGTACGCCGCGGCCCTCGCCGCCACCGGCCGGTCCGATTGGGTCGGTGCGCTCGCTGCCCTCCAACCCCTGCAAACGATAGCTCCTCACTACCGTGACGCGACCGTGCTGGCCGCCAACAGCCTCCAGGCGGCGGCGACCGCGGCGCTGACCGGCGCCGTCGCCTTGCGTCTACAGGCAGAGCCACCCGGCCTCTATCGTTTTGGCGCGACGGGTTGGCAACGGCTCCTGGACAGCGACCGGGAGAGCCGCGTGCGGGCCGCCTGCCCCGGTGGCGCCGTGCTCTACGACGTTGCCGCCTGGCCCGGCACCGGCACCCCGGTGCTGCCCGCGCCGCCGGGCGATGCCGGGGCGGGCGGCTGGTCCGGGATGCCGCGGCAGTTGCTGCTGGACGCGCCCGCGGGCGCCTGGCGCGGGCGGCTGACCGTGGATCCGGACCCGCGCTCCCGCTACCTCTGCACGACAGACGGCGTATGGACCCTGCGCCCGTCCACCGCGCCCGGCGCCGGCGCGGCCATCCCCGCGCTCGCCCTCTACTACCAGGATTTTGTGACCGGACGCCGGGTGGCCCCCGTGTTGCCCGGTCCAGGCTGGTTTATCGCCGCCATCCAGCCGCAGGCCGGCGGGCTGATCCTGGCCGATGTGCTGGATAGCGCCGGGCAGCCCTGGCACACCCGGCTCGCCATAGCCCGGCTCGACGGTAGCGGCTTCAAGGTTTTGCTGGATCAGCCCGGCCTGATCGTCGACTGCCTCAGCGATCCAGACGGTCCCTACGTCCTGGCGACGCTGCTGAGCGCGGGCGTCGGCGGCACCGGCACCTACACCACCTTCCTCCTTGACACCACCGCCAAAACTTCGCCCCACGCGCTGGCGGCCGTCACCCAGGGACGCACAGCCCTCGCGCCGCTCAGCGGCTTCCAGGCGACCTTTCTCCAGCACCCGGCGCGCGCCGGCCAGGTTTTGCTCCGCTATCCTGAGGGCGACAGGCAAGCCATCCGCCTGCTCGATCTCCGGCAACCCGATCATCCGCTGCTCGATGCACAGGTGACCGCGGCGGCGGGCGGGATACAGCCGCCGGTTGCCAACCCGGCGGACGGGAGCCTGCTGTTGCTGAACGCGATGCGCGAGGACGGCGACCCCGCGGAGGTCTCCGGCGTCCAAGTCACCCCGCAGAACACGATCCGTCCTGTGCAGTTCGCCATCCCGGCCTTCGGGAACCTGTGGGTGCGCGCGGGCCGCGTGTTGTCGCTCAACATGTGGAGCTACGGCACCAACGACCCATGGCACCTCACGCTCTATAGCCAACCCCTCGCCGGGTCGCCGCCCGACCCGCCGGATCGCGCGATCTATAGCGCCACCCAGCAACTGGCCGGCGATCCGATCATACCCTTGCGCATCGCCCTGAACTGGCTGGTCTACGCCGGCTCGGACGGCACGCTGCACGGTCGCAGTTACGACGGCACGCTTGATATGCCGCTGCCCTGGACCGCCACCGGCTTCCCGATTGACGATCTCTGGGCGCAACCCTGAGCTTGACGCGCCTGCTCATTTGGGACGTGGCGGGCGGCTCCAACCGCCCATCTTTCTGTGTAATCGTGTCCACGTAGCACTGCCCGCGTCGGGCACGTTACATGGCATAACGTGAAGACGGCTCGCCCGCGAACCGATACCGGCGCCATGCCAGGCATTCCGACCGGGTGGCGCATGGTTGCTATTACCAGGCGAAAGGACACAACGAAAGTATGGCTATCCAAACTCCAGATTGGGTCAAGCATGCCGTGTTCTACCAGATTTTCCCGGATCGCTTCGCCCGCAGCCCGCGGACCCGGCACCCGCGCGGGATACAGTTCAAAGCCTGGGGCAGCCCGCCCGCGGAGCAGGGCTACCAGGGTGGCGATCTGCTCGGCGTCGTCGATCACCTGGACTACCTGCAACAACTCGGTATTAACGCGATTTATCTCAACCCGATCTTTGCTTCGGCGTCCAACCACCGCTACCACACCTACGACTATTTCCAGGTGGACCCGCTGCTAGGCGGTAATGACGCCCTGCGCGAATTGCTGGATCGAGCACACATCATGGGCATCAAAGTGGTGCTTGACGGCGTGTTCAACCATGCCAGCCGTGGTTTCTGGCAGTTCCATCATATCCTGGAGAACGGCGGGGACTCACCCTACCTCGACTGGTTCACGGTTCATGGCTGGCCGCTGCGTCCCTATCGGGAATCGGACGCGCATCCGCTCAACTACGAAGCCTGGATCGGTCTGCCCGCGTTGCCCAAATTCAACACGGCTAACCCCGGCGTGCGCGACATGATCATGGCGGTGGGCCGGCACTGGCTCGAATTCGGCATCGATGGCTGGCGGCTCGACGTGCCCGATGAGATCGACGACGACAGCTTCTGGCAGGAGTTTCGCCGGGTGGTCAAGGGCGCCAATCCCGATGCCTATATTGTGGGCGAGGTCTGGCGCCCGGCGCAGCGCTGGTTGCAGGGCGACCAGTTCGACGCCGTGATGAACTACGTGTTCGCGCGCATCGCCATGGGCTTCTTCGGCGCGGAGACCCTCAATACCACAGTGCGGCCCGGCGGCTACGAGTTTGTGCCGTTGACGGCGGAGGAGGGGCGCCGGCGGATCGACGCCATGCTGGGCCTCTACGACTGGCAGATCGATCTGGTCCAACTGAACATGCTCGACAGCCACGATACCCCGCGCGCCCTGTGGCAACTGGGCGGGGATGTGAGTGCCCTGAAGCTCTGTGTGCTCTTGCAGATGACAATGCCGGGCGCGCCCAACATCTATTACGGCAGCGAGATCGGTATGACTGGCGGCCCCGACCCCGGCAGCCGCGGCGCGTTCCCCTGGGACGACGCGGACAAGTGGAACACGGACCTGCTTGACTACTACCGCCGCGCCGTCCGTCTGCGTCATCAGTATCCGGCGTTGCGCACCGGTAGCTTCACTGCGCTCTACGGGGAGACCGGGGTCTACGCTTTCCTGCGCGAGCAAGACGGCCAACAGGTGATTGCCGCCTTCAACGCCAATAAGGAGCCGGCGACGGTGGATCTGCCGTTGCCGCCCGGCCCGGCGGCTGGCCGGAGTTTCGGGGCGGCCTGGGGGGACGGCGACTATACCACGAGCGGAGACCGGCTATCCGGCGTCCGCATCCCCGCTCGCGGAGGTGTTGTGCTGGCAACCGCCGCGCCGCAACGGTAGCGTTCCCTGTTTCCCGCTGCACGACCCGCGGCGGCGAGGGGAGGGTACGCTTGCCCGTCACGGCGATCAGGCGCGCAAAGGGCGATTGTGTGCCAAACCAGGGCGCGATCATGGGTATAGGCGCGCGTATCGTAGCCGCGGTTCGGCGCCCGGTCGAAGATTGGTTGCAGAGCCGGTTATTGTAGCTCAATAATCCGCCAGGACCACGGAGTCATATCGAGACCTGCGCTGAGGTCCACTGCCCAACTGGTGCGCGCGATCCACGAACGCTTGCAGGCCGACTTCCGTACCCTGCGCCGGGTCGATGGCGGTGTAGTCGGCGATACTGTATGGGCTGCCCAGGCTGCCCTTGCGGTTGACCTTGCCGGTGGGCTGGATCGGCATCAGATAAATGAGGTTCACGCCCATATCCTTCAGGTCGGGCAGTCGCTGCTGGGCGGCGGCCAGCGTGCCTTTGGGCGTGAAGTTGCGCCCGAAAATCTGGTACAGCACGGCGTCGCGGACCCACAGCGGCGCGATCGCGTGATCCGCCGGGGCCGTGGGGGTGGCCCCAGGGAGCACGCCCAGCGGCGCCGGTGTGGCGCTAGCGGCGGACGGGACCAGAGTCGCGGTCGGGCGGCGCGACCTCCGGCGCCGCGGTTGTGGGGGTCGCGAAGGCGGTGGGCGGGGCGGGCGCCGGGGCAGCAGTGGGCGGCGCAAGGGTCGGCGGGGCCGTGGGCGCTGCCGGGCCACAACTCAGCGTCAAGGTGAGCA
>JAICKM010000130.1 GCA_025927935.1 Chloroflexia bacterium
AAGCGCCCGCGCGGATTCTGTGGATCGCCCTGGCCCTTGGTTGGGCGACCGACATCCTCTTCTACGGCAAACCGCTCGGCATCTCGGTGCCGCTGTTCGTGGGGCTGGCGCTGGCCGCCTTGATTGGCCTGGGGCGGCGCGAGGGCGTGGCGGCCCGGCGGGCCAACCTCTGGCTGCTGGCGCCCATCGGGTTTTTCGCCGCGATGATCTTCGTGCGCGCCAACACCACGCTGACCGTGCTCAACAGCGTGGCGCTGCTCGGCTTGCTGGGCCTGCTGGTCTACTTCTACGCAGGCGGGCGCCTGGGGCGGCTGGGGCTGCTCGGCTACCCCACCGTGCTCGGCCTGGTGGGCAAGCACCTCATGATCGATCCGGTGGCGCCGGTGGCCGGGGTGCGCGAAGCGGTGCGCCCCAACCCGCGCACCTGGCGCCGGGCGGCGCCCGTGCTGCGCGGCGTGGCCCTGGCCGGGCCGGTGCTGTTCGTCTTCGCCGCCCTGCTCGCCTCCGCCGACAGCGTCTTTGCCGGGCTGCTCGGCGATCTGCTGCAACTCAACTTCCTCACCAGCCTGCCCGAACTGCTCTGGCGGCTGGCGCTCATAGGCGGGGCCGCCTGGATCGTCGCGGGCGGCCTGTTCTATGCCCTGCGCCGCCGCCACGCCCCGGAAGATGGGCCGCCGCCCGGCGCTTTCCGGCCCGCCGTCAGCCTGGGCTTCGTCGAGGGCGCCACGGTGCTGGCCCTGGTCAACGGCTTGTTCCTGGTCTTCAACTGGATCCAGGTGACGTACCTGTTCAGCGGCGAGGCGGCGCGCACCCTGGACTACGAGGCGTACCGCGAGTACGTGCGGCGCGGCTTCGGCGAACTGCTGGTCGTCGCGGTGCTGACCCTGATCCTCATCCTGGGCCTGCGCTGGGCGGCCTGGAAGGAGACCCCGCGCGAGGGCCGCATCCTCAACGGCCTCAGCACGCTCATGATCGGCCTGGCCCTGCTGCTGCTCGGCTCGGCCTTCATGCGTATGCTCGTCTGGGAAGACATCACCTACTATATTAATACCGAGTTGCGCATCTACGTGCGCTGGTTCATCGTCTGGCTCGGCGTCGCCTTCCTCTGGCTGTTGGGCACGCTTTGGACGCGCCCCGAACGCTTTGCCATCGGCGGCTTCGTCGTCGCGCTGAGCTTCCTCGTCACCATCAACGTGGTCAACCCCGACGCCGACGTGGCCGCCTACAACCTGGCCCGCAACGACGAACTCTCCACCCGCTACCTCTATCTGCTCTCCGCCGACGCCGTGCCCGCCCTGGCCGCGGGCCTGGATCGCACGACGGGCGAGGTGCAGCAGCGCCTGCGCGACGACCTCGCCCGTCGCCTGTGGACGATGGAGCATGACCCGACCTGGCAAGCGTGGCCCGCCTTCCACCTGGCGCGCTGGGACGCCTATCGCACGCTGACCACCCTACAGGCCGCCGGCAAACTCGACACCGCATCCGCGACGCGCTGACGAGTGGTCCGTGGTCAGTAAACCAGTCGGGGAGTGTGCCACGTTACCCGCAGCGAAGAGTCGCGGCTCGCGGGGAACGAGACGGAGATTCTTCGCTATGCTCAGAATGACAGATTCCCTGCGACAGACTGTTCAGCATGACAAAGATGCGGTGCGCATCTACTGATCACGGACCACCGACCACGGACCACCCATCGTCACGCAGCACTCGTCCGCCCCGTTTGTGTTTTTGGCCCGCGCCTACTATAATATGAGGAGCAACTTGGCAGGCTCAGGAACCGGCTCGGCTGGACGCCATCTGCGGCGCGTTGTGGCGCGCGCCCGCGAGTTCCAGACGGCGGGGTCCTCAGGAAAGCGGTGAAGCATGTCGCCCGAACCCGTGGGCGGGTCGAAGACGCCGCGGCTGTTCGCCTCGAAGACGCGCATACCGCTGCCGCCGCCTCACTTCTTGAGCCGGCCGCGGTTGCTGGCGCCTCTGCGCGCCGGCCTCGAACGCAAACTGACCGTGGTCATTGCCCCGGCCGGCTTCGGCAAGACCACGCTGGTCGCCGAACTGGCCCGTGAGTTGGGGTCCGACGCCGCCTGGCTGACACTCGATCCCAGCGATCACGACCTCTCCATCTTCGCCCATTACCTGGTCGAAGCCCTGGCCCAGGCCCGGCCGGGCTTCGGCACGGCGACGCGCGCCTGGCTGGCAGCTACGCCCGCCCCCGCCGCCCAGACCGAGGAACTGGCGGCGCTCCTGCTCGGCGAGTTGGAGGACATCGGCGGCGGGCGCCTGGTGCTGTTCCTCGACGATTTCCACGAGGTCAGCGACAGCGAGAGCATTACCAAGCTGGTCGATCTGATCGTGCGCTACCTGCCGCCGCATATCCGCGTGGTCCTCAGCGCGCGGCGGCCCCCGGCGCTCACCACCACCCGCTTGCTGGTCCAACAACAGATCAGCGGCGTGGGCACCGACGATCTGCGCTTCAACCTGGCCGAGACCGAGACCTGGCTCGCCGCCGGGCCGGCGCCGGGCGACTCCGCTGCGGGGCAGCATCTGGTCCAGATCACCGAGGGCTGGGTCACGGGCATGATCCTGCAAGCCGCCGTGACCGTCCCTCCGCAACCCGGTGCCACCTCGGAACAACTCTATGCCTACCTGTCGAGCGAAGTGCTCGAACGGCAGCCACCGGCCATCCAGGAGTTCTTGCTGCGCGCCGCCACGCTGACCCACCTGACTGTGGCGCTCTGCCAGGCCGTGCTGGCGGTGGAGGACGCAGCGGGCACCCTGCGCTGGATCCACGACCAGCAACTGTTTCTTACCGCCGTGGGCGGGCGCGAAGCGCCGCACTACCGGCTGCATCAGTTGTTCCGCGAGTTCCTTGCCGCCCGGCTGCGCGCGAATGACCCGGCGGAGTTCACCCGGCTGCATCAGCGCGCGGCGGCCTATTTTGAGCGCCACGGCGACCCCGGCCAGGCGATGGGCCACCTGTTCGCTGTGGACGCGTGGGATGCGGCGGCGGCTCTTGCCGCCCGCGTGGGGGCCGGCGAGATTAGCGCCGGGCGCGTGGAGCGGGTGGAGCGCTGGCTGACCACCTTCCCCGAGGCGGAGCGCCAGGCTCGGCCCGCCCTCTTGCTGCTGGAGACCCGGATGCTCTCAGCCCAGGGCCAATATGCCAAAGCCGGGGAGTTGCTGGCGCGCGCCGAGCGCCTGTTCCAGGAGGCCGGCGACCGGCCCGGCCAGGCCGAGGTGCTGGCCCTGCGCGCCCGCCTGGCCGCGGCCCGCAGCGATGGGCGCCAGATGGTCGAGTTTGCCCGCCAGGCCCTCGCCATCCGCGAGGCGACCGCCGCCGTGCGCGCCCAGGCCCAGCACGCCGCTGCCATCGGCTATGCCCTCATGGGCGACGCCGCCCGCTCGGATGCCGCCTTTGCCACGGCCCGCGACGCCTATGCTGCCCTGGGCGACGTGCAAAACACGGCCATGCTCAGTTCCGACTGGGGCTACCTGCTGCTCATGCGTGATGAGCGCGACGCGGCGGCCGAGCAGCTCGAAAGAGCGCGCGAACATGCCCGGCAGGCGCACAACGTCCGTTTGCAGGCCGGTGTTCTGTCTAATCTGGCCTCCGTGCAGCAGGTGCAGGGCGAACTTCGTCTCGCGGAGACCAACATGCGCGCGGCGCTCGACATCGCGCGCAACTTGCACTGGCGGCGGCTGGAGGCCGAGATCCTGCTACGCCTGGCCGATAACACCCTGGAACTGAGCGGGCCGCCCGCCGCACAGCCGCTCTATGAGGAGGCCAGCGAGGTGGGCCGCCGGGCGGCGCCCGCCGTGGTGGTGGGCGCGCTGGCCGGGCAGGCCCGCTGTGCCCGCCGCCTGGGCCGCTATCCTGAGGCGATCCGGCTCGCCCAGCAAGGTCTCGACACGGCCCGCGCCGGCGAGATGCCCCTGGAGACGGCCCTGTGCCGCCTGGAGCTAGGCGCCGCCACTCTGGTGCATTCATCCGAAGATGCCTTACCGCTCTTGCGCGACGCCGAGCAAGCCCTGGTGGCTCTCGGCAATAAGCGCGAAGCGACCCGCGCCGCCGCGATCCTGGCGACGGTGCTCTTTGCCACGGGCGACTTCGTGGGCGCCGACGCGGCGCTGGACCGGGCGGCCACGGCCGGCGAAGCTCGCGGCACCACGGCCTACCTCACGCCCGAACTCGCCACGATCCACGGCTTGCCACTGTTGCGCCGGGCGGGCGGCGAGGAGGGGCGCTATGCCGCCCTCTTTGCCGCCGTCACCCAGTACCTGGCCGCTGAACACGAGACGGAGAGCGGCGGCCCGACGCCGGTGGACAGCGGCATCCAGATCGTGCGCGGGCGGCCCCGCCTGCTCGAAGTCTACGGTCTCGGGCAGGCCAACGTCTATTGCGACGGCGTGCTGTTGGCGCGCGCCGATTGGCAAAGTGCCACCGCCAAGGAACTGTTCTTTTATTTCATCGAACACCCCGATGGCTTGCGGAAAGAACTCATCCAGGCCGCGCTCTGGCCGGATCAAACGCTGAGCCGGGCCAACGACAATTTCCACACGTCGCTCAAGCGGCTGCGTAAAGCGGTGGGCATGGAAATCGTCAAGATCGAAGAGGCCGTCTACCGGCTCAACCCCACGCTGGCCCTCTGGCACGACGGCGCCGAGGCCCTGGCCCTGATCGAGCAGGCTAATGAGATGCGCGATCTCGACGAAGCGCGCCGCGCTTTCACCGCCGCTGCGGCCTTGCTCAAAGGGGCGTTCGCCGAAGAGTTCTACCGTGACTGGGCCGGTGCGCGCCGCCAGTTCTGGCAGACCCGCACTCGCGAAGTGCTGATGTGGCTGGCCGACGACGCCACGCGCACCGGCGATTTCACCGCGGCTGTGCTCTGGGGCCAGCGGTTGCTGGCAATCGATCCCCTGGACGAATCGGCCCACGGCCTGCTCATGCGTATTTATGCCGCCGCCGGCAGCCCAGCCAAGCTCAGCCAGCAATACCACGAACTCTGCCGGATTTTGCAGTACGAGCTAAGCGGCACCCCCAGCCCGGAAACGACCGCTCTGTACAAGCGCCTGCTCAACACCGATCCGGGGCAAGCCCAGTTCCCTGCGCGCTAGCCCCGCCGCTCCTTCCCCTACGCGCCCCGCCATCTGGTCGTCCACTCAGTGAGGAGATGGGCGGCGGGGCCGGTTGCAACCCGGCTCCTACAGCACGATAACCTGCGCCCCCGTTTGCGAGTCCTCGGCGAGACTTGTTCGTCTTAGTGCTAAGCGAGTATCGTCCTGCGCCACACCTTCGATCTACCACCCGTTGAATACTGTAGCATACCTGGCCTGGAGCGGGCAGCACGATGTTGCGCTCTTGAGACGGCAGCGGGAATTGGCCGCCGCCGTCCACGGCCCCGGTTCGTCGCCGGAGGCCACCCCATGTGCGCCGGTGGCGTGACGGCCCGGCGCGCCCATCTGTTGCGGCACGGGCCTGCCGGCCCTCGGGATGCTACCCCGGCACGGCGTCCTTTTGCCCCTGCAACCAGGTCAATCGCGCCTCGATCTGAAATTGGTGCAAGATTCGTCCCATTTCCGGTGGTTTTGTCAGAGGTTCGTCAGAACCCCCCTGCTACAATAGCGGTGTTGAGAAAAGCGGGGGCCACCACCAATGACTTTGTCAGAGGTTCGTCAGAACCCCCTTGCTACAATATCGAGGTTCGGATGCAAACGACATCCGATGGGACCAAATTGATGCACCAGAAGGAGTTTGCTATGAAGACCCGTCTATTCAATATCGATCCGCGTGTTGTGTATGTGCTGCTGATGCTGAGCGCGATGGCTGCCGCGGCCGGGGCCGGCGTGGGTCCCGACATGTATCACTTGTCGATGCCGTAAGGTAGGTTCCGCACCATGCTCTTATTTCTCGTCCCGCTGGTCTTAGCGTTGCTGGCAATGTTGCTGGGCGGGCGACCGGAAAAACTCGCGGCGCTCCCGTTTCGGGCCATCTGGATAGTCTTGATCGCCTTTGGCGTCCAATGGATCGTGGTACGCATTCCCGGCACCGATCCGGTGCCTCTGCTGGGCGGCGTGGTCGTCGCCTCGTACACGATACTCCTCGGCTTCTTATGGCTGAATCGCCGGCTGCCGGGATTGAAACTGGCGCTGGCCGGGACGCTATTGAACCTGGTGGTGCTGACGGCCAATGGCGGCTTTATGCCGGTGGCCCCCGCCACGTTAGCCGCCGTTCACCTGGAGCGCCCCAATGCGGTCATTGGGCAACGCGTCGCACTCAGTAAGGATGTATTGCTGCCTCCCGATCGGGCGGTGCTGGCGGCCCTCGGTGATCGTCTGACGATCGCGTGGCCGATCCCGCAAGCCCTGAGCATTGGCGATCTGCTGGTCGCCGCGGGCGTGGGGTGGTTAGTTCTCGCCGGGATGGAGCCACGGCTCCGCGGGGCCCGGCGACGGAAAGCGCGTCAACAGGGCACCGCTGCACCCATCGGCTCTCGAACAGCCGACGGACGCCCACTGGCCGGCGCAATTGATGGCGGCGCCACCGCCGAGTGAGGAGACACCAAATGTCAGCCCGAGGTTTACAAACCTTGCTCGTTAGCACTCTGACCGATCGCGGGCGCAAGGACGCGCTGTTGCGTGGCTCGGCCACCGCTTTCGACGGGTTCGACCTGTCGGACGGGGAAATCGCGGACCTGCTGTCGATCCGCGCCGACACACTGGAGGATTTTGCGTTACACGCTCATGCGCTCTTCTACGGCGAGGACTTGCTGCTGGAAGAAGAGCCGCTGGATATCCGCCGGGCGGGCGCGTTGCCTGTGCGGGATATCGCCTAAGCGCGGCGTGCGGGACCTTATACAAACCGGCCGGCCGGCCGGGCCGGGAGGGGAGCGCCCCATGGCAATCCGACCTGAACTGTGCGCCCTACTGGGATCCTCGGTGGCCGATATGCCCGACGCGCCCGCGGACGATGAGTCCGGGCAGGTGATCTTGCCTGATGATACGCGCACCTTCCAGGCGCTGTTTGAGTATGCGCCGGATGCAATGTGGATCTTCGACGACGCCGGGCGCTATCTGCTGGCAAACGCCGCCGCCTGTGCGCTCCACTGCCTGCCGGCCGCCGAACTGCGCCGGCGCCGGTTCGCCGATTTTGTCTCGCCGGGGGGTGCGGCGGCGCTGCACCTCGGCTGGCCGGGCACCGCGGCGCTCACGCAGACCCACGGCGAGTGCCGTCTGCGCCGGCCCGACGGCACCGTGCGCGATGTGGAGGTCCATGTCACCGCCCACTTCCAGCCGGGCCGCCACCTGGCCGTGGCGCGGGATGTCACCGCGCGCACCCGTGCCCAGGAGCGGGCCGGCGCCCAACTCGCCCGCCTGTCCGCCCTGCGGACCGTCGATCAGAGCCGCGCCACGACGCGCGACCTGCGCATCATCCTGCAACGTATCCTCGACCAGGCGGTCCAGCATCTGCACGTCCACGCGGCGGCGATCCTGATCCTCGATCCGGCGCGGGACCAGCTCAGCTACGCGGCCGGGCGCGGCTTCCGCCGCGACCCCGTCACCGGGGCGCCCCTGCTGCTGCCGCACGGCTATGCCGCCCGCGCCGCCCGCGAGCGCACCACTATTTATATCCCGCAACTTTCGGCGGCCAACATCGCGCAAGCCGGGCCGCTGGCCGCCGCGGAAGGCTATCAGGCGTACTGGGCCGTGCCGCTGCGCGCGAACGGCCAGGTGCAAGGGGTGCTGGAACTCTTCCACCGCGCGCCCATCGCTCTGCTGCGCGATGAACTGGACTTCCTCTCCGCGCTGGCCGACCGGGCCGCCATCGCCATTGATACTGCGGCGCTGTTCGTGGATTTGCAGCGCACCAACCAGGAACTCGCCCTGGCCTATGACACGACGCTGGAAGGCTGGTGCCGCGCACTCGATCTGCGCGACCGCGAAACCGAGGGCCACACCCAGCGCGTCACCGAACTAACGGTGCGCCTGGCGCGGGTGCTGAATGTGCCGGAGCACGATCTCGTCCATCTGCGCCGGGGCGCGCTGCTGCACGACATCGGCAAAATGGGCATCCCCGACTCCATTTTGCTCAAGCCCGGCCCACTAACCGCGGACGAGTGGGACGTGATGCGGCGCCACCCCATCTACGCCCACGATCTGCTGGCCCCGAGTCCGTTTTTGCGCCCGGCGCTCGACATTCCGTATTGCCACCACGAACGCTGGGATGGCAGCGGCTACCCGCGGGGTTTGCAGGGGGCGCAAATCCCGTGGGCGGCGCGCATCTTCGCCGTCGTCGACGTCTGGGACGCCCTGCGCTCGGACCGCCCCTACCGCGCCGCCTGGCCCGAAGCCCAAGTCCGCGACCACCTGGAATCGCTGGCGGGCATCCACTTCGACCCGCGGGTGGTCGCCACCTTCCTCGACCGCGCCCTCGCCGCCGCCTGATTTTGCGCAAACGCCCGCGCGCCGCCACGGATACCCGGTCCGTGGCGGCGCGCTTTGCTGTGTCTATCGAATTGCCGGGATGCGACCCTTACGTGACGGGAATCTACTGCTCCCCGCGGGCCGTGGCGCGGTCGGCCAGCAGGCGGGCATAGAGGTCGTAGTCGCGGCGCGAGTAGAGGACGAACAGCACCTGGGTGAGACCGGTGCCCGCGCGGACGTGCGCCGCCACGGTGTCAAGGGCAATCGGGGCCGCCTCTTCGATGGGGTAGCCGAACACGCCGGTGCCCAGCGAGGGGAAGGCGATACTGCGCGCCCCGGCTTCCTCAGCCAGGCGCAGGCTGGCGGCATAGGCCCCGTGCAGCAACGCGGCATCCTCCGCCCGCCGCCGGTAGACCGGGGCCACGGCGTGGACCACATGGCGTGCTTGCAGCCGCCCGGCCCCCGTGATCGCCGCGCTGCCGGTGGGACAGCCGCCGATCCGGTTGCACTCCTCGGCGATGCTCGGCCCACCCGCCTGCCTGATCGCGCCGTTTACGCCGGTGCCGCCCGCGAGCCGGTCGTTTGCGGCGTTCACCAGTACGTCCGCCGCGATGGTGGTGATATCACCTTGCCGTAGTTCGAGCCGGGTTTGCCCGATCTGTAGATGTTCCACGCGCTACCTCCTTGCTCCCCGCGCCGGTGATCGCGGGATCACACCTTACTGCTGTGCTTTGCGCTTCGCCTGCGCCTGACCCGCGGAGACCAGCTTTTGCGCGCGCTCCGGGCCGAAGCGGCCCCTGGGCGCGAATTGCTTGCCCTTGATGATATTGTACGAGACGAAGAAGTGTTCGATCTCTTGCACCAGGTTCGGGCTGATCTGGTCCAGCGACTCAATCTCATGGTGATCGTGCGAGTCGGTGGCGACGGCGATGAGCCGGTCGTTGCGCTCGGTCTTGCCGTCCTCCGTCTGCTCCGCCTCGATCACGCCGATGAGCCGCGCGGGCACCAGGCACCCGGCAAAGGCCGGCTCATCCATCAGCACGAGCACATCCAGCGGGTCGCCGTCTTCGCCCAGCGTGGCCGGGATATAGCCGAAGTCGAAGGGGAAGACCGCGCCCGCGGGCAACACGCCGCTCAGCTTGAACAGCCCTAGCTTCTCGTCGTACTTGAACTTGTTGCGGCTACCCTTCGGCGTCTCGATAATCACGTTCAACGCCCCGGTTTCGGCGTCGCTGGCGCCCAATTCGGCCACGGGCGTCGGTTTCTGCTGTGCCATGGTCTGTCTCACTCCTCCGCGGTATTGCTAGGATGCCGGCTGCGGCGGCCGCATGGATGTCTTATCAGGATTCATGCCGCCCGCGGCCCACCCATAGACCGCGCGGGCGGGCGCGCCTCGTAGCCCGCCCGTTCAAGGGCCGGGCGCCCGGCTCAAGCCGCCAGCGCTCCCGTCCAGGCCAAGCGATCTCGTAGGCGGAAGGCGTCGTAGACGGCGTGGCAGGTGGGGTCGTTGTTGAAGTAGGCGTAGACATCGCGCCCGGCGCCGTGGGCCGCCGCGATGCGCCCGGCCCAGAAGTCGAGTTCGCCGTCGCTGAAGCCCACGTCGTAGAGGCCGCCGTGGAAGCGCAGGTACAGGAACGGCCCCACGTCGGGCACGTCCATGGGCGTGGCCCAGCCGCCGATGGCGCGCACCAGCGCGCAGCCCGCCTGCTCCAGCAGGTGCCGGATCTCCGGCGCGAACCACGAGCCGTCGCGGAACTCGAAAGCATTGCGCGTGCCCGGCGGCAGGTGGGCCAGGAAGTAGGCCAGGCGCGGCGGGTCGGCGGGCATGCCGGGCGGTAGCTGGTAGAGGAAGGGTCCCTGGTGCGGCCAGAGACCGCTCGCGGCGTGAGCGAGGCGGGCCAGCGGTTCTTCCGGCCCATAGAGGCGCTTGTGATGGGTCAGGTAGCGGCTGGCCTTCACGGCGAAGGTGAAGCCGTGGTGGTGCCCGGCCTGGTGCGCCCAGGCGCGGAAGTTGTCCTGTGTGGGCAGGCGATAGAAGCTGCGGTTGATCTCGACGGTGGGGAAGTGGCCGGCATAGTAGCTCAGCCACGCCCGCTGGGGCAGGTCGGGCGGGTAGAAGCAGCCGATCCAATGCCGGTAGACCCAGCCCGATGTGCCGATCCAGATCATAGGTGTCCTCGTCCCAGGCGGCGCGGCCCGCGTCCCCGGCGGTGCCCAATGCCGGCCGGGGTGGCGTGCGGCTACTGCTGAAACGTGGCGGCGGCGATTCCGTTTCGCCGGGGCGCAGCCGGGAGCCGGTTAGCCTGTCCAGCTAACTGGCTCCCGGCCCATAGGATCTATTTCCGCAAGGTGCCCGCCTGGGCCACGAGGCGCGCAAACTCCTGAACGTCCGTATCGTTCGCCCGTTGGGCGGCGGCCCGCGCGGCCAGGGTCTGCACCTGGGCCAGGGGGACGGCGGGCGCATCGCCGCGCAGCCACCCGGCAAAGCCCGCGGCGGCGACGGCCAGTTGCCAGTCCGGGGCCGCCTGCGCCGTATCGGTGGTGAATCCCGCCCGGTCGAACGGTTGGGCGATCTCGCGTACCCGCCCGGTCAACGCGTCGGCATAGCGGATCTGGACCGTTAGCGCCGGGCTGGCGCCCTGGCCGGTCAGCGCCACCTCATAGAGCGCCGTCACGCTCTGCCCCGCGCCGACCTCGCCGGCGTCCACCTTGTCGTTGCGGAAGTCGCCGTCGGTGATGGCCCGCTTTTCGTAGCCCACCAGCCGGTAGCGGCTGACCACGGCAGGGTTGAAGTCCACCTGGATCTTCGCATCGCGGGCGATGACCTGGAGGGTGCCGGTCAGGTTCTCGCCGAACAGGCGCTGCGCGGCCTGGAGCGAATCGACGAACGCCGCGTTGCCGTTGCCCTGATCGGCAAGCTGCTGCATCATCGGGTCGTTATAGCCGCCCATGCCGAACCCGACCGTCGTCAGGTCGATCCCCTGCGCGCTGTACTGGTGGATCACCTTCAGGATCGAGTCCGGTCCGGTCGCGCCCACATTGGCCTCGCCGTCCGAGCAGAGGATGACGCGATTGATGGCGCCGCGCTTGAAGTGCCGGCCCGCCAGGTCGTAGCCGGTGCGCAGCCCGGCCTCCAGGTAGGTGGCCCCGCCGATCTGCAACGATTCGATGGCCGCCAGGATCTTGTCGCGTGACTCGCCGCTCGTATGGTCGAGCACGACCTGGGTATCATTCGAGAAGATCACGATAGCGACCTGGTCGCCGGCGCGCAGTTGTTGCACCAGGGCACGCAGCGAGTCTTTCACCAGCGGTAGCCGGTTCGGCTGGTCCATCGAGCCGCTGACATCGATCACGAAGGTGAGCACGGCGTCCTGGCGCTGGGCCGGATCGATGCGCCGGCCCTGGATGCCCACGCGCACGATCTGCGTGTCTCCCGCGGTGAAGGGCGACGGCGCGCCGTCCACGGTGATGCCGAAGGCGCCGTCGGTGGGCACGGGATAGGGGTAGTGGAAGTAGTTGATGAACTCTTCCGCGCGCACCAGGGCGGGCGGGGGGAGTTGGCCCGCGTTGAGGTAGTTGCGCACGTTGGTGTAGGACGCCGTATCGACATCCATGCCGAAAGTCGAGAGATGATCGGCGGCGGTGGCGATAAAGGCGCTCGCGGCAGGCGGCGCGGGCAGAGGTGTGGGCGGCGGCGCCTCGGCGGGGGCGGCTGTGCTCCCGGCAACGGGCAGGAGCGCGCTACGCTGGGCCGAATCCGCCGCGGGGGCGACGGTGTCGGGGGCCGCGGCGGCCGGCGCGGTGATGCCGGTGGGACCGGCGGCCCCGCT
>JAICKM010000236.1 GCA_025927935.1 Chloroflexia bacterium
CCTTCCTATTCCCTTATGGAATGCGAAGGAAGTATGATAGAGTGGTCCCAGGAAGTACCAGGCGCACCAGGACCTTGGTCCCGGTGCGGGGTAGTACTATCATCCTATACCTATTTCACTTATAAGTCAAGAGGCGGGACGGCTGGTTAAATCTTACTAATATGAAGGAATTAAGTGCATGAAGAATACTTAAAAGTTCACTGAGGGGCGAACCTGCGGCAGAGACGGGGTTCGTCACAGTATTCCTGTTTATGCTCGGCGAGGCGCGCGAAGAAGACAGCGCGTACATCGTTGTTCGGGGGTTCTGCACTGCACATGGTCGTTCCCATGGTGCCGGCATCCGGCACGCCGGCATGAATGAGGCCGCCCTGACGGGGCGGCCTCGTTGTTGATCCTAGCCGGGAGCGATCTTAAGGCTGGATCGGATTGCAATTCGGGAAGAAGGTGTTGGCGATGAACTTGCTGGTCTGGCCGCGCGTGACGCGCGCCCCTGGGCGGAAGGTGTGATCACTATAGCCGCTCACCACCCCGTGGGCATAGACACGCTCGATGTAGAGCCAGAAAGTATCACTCGCCGGCACATCCGTGAAGGTTTGCCGGGTAGCGGGTACCGCTTCATTGTAGCCGGCGGCGTTGCTCACGAACTTCGCCACCTGGCCGCGCGTCACGCTGTTGCCCGGTCGGAAGGTGTGATCACTGTAGCCGCTCACCACGCTGTGCATAGCCGCGCGCTCGACGAAGATCCAGAAGGGACTATCAGTTGGCACGTCGACAAACGTCTGCCGGCCGGGCGGGATGCTGTCGCCGTACCCGGCAGCGTTGCTCACAAACTTGGCGAGCTGGCCGCGGGTGACATCGGCACCGGGGCGGAAGGTGTTATCGCTGTAGCCGCCGACGATATCCCGGTGGACCAGGCAGCTGATGAACGGATAGAAGGGGCTGCCCGCAGGTACATCGGCGAAGGCGATCGCATAAGGCGTCGGCGTGGCCGACGGCGCGCAGGCATGTGTGCAGTAGTTGCCGTCGTTGCCGTGGGTATCGTCTAGCCTGCGCTCACCATAGGTTTGCCCGCCGGCAAAGGAGACGATCAAGTTGCCGTAGAAGGCGTCCGCCTGGTAGGCGCACGATGGGTTGTTCACCGTCAGGGTCAGGGTGCTGTTCGGCGGAATGACGGCCAGCGCATAGTCAAAGAGTTCCTGGTGCGCGATGGTCGCGTCGAACATCCGGTAGCTAGCCAGGCCGATCGGATAGCTGCAAGTAGTGGAGTGGTTGGTGAATACGGCCGATGTGGTGCCGGGGTGATCCGTAATCACCGCCGTAACTACACCAGGCGCCGGTGTCAGGGAGCAGCCAGGTCCCGGTGTGAAGGCTGGGGTCACGACGACCACAGGCGTCTCCGGCACACAAGTAGTCGTGGGTGTATTGGTCGGTCGAGTGGTCGGCGTGCGCGTCGGCGTGTTGCTGGGCGCAGTGGTCGGCGTGCGCGTCGGCGTGTTGCTAGGCGCGGTAGTCGGCGTGTGCGTCGGCGTGCGCGTTGGCGTATTGCTGGGCCGTGTCGTGGGCGTCTGCGATGGCGCGGCGCACGGCTCTTGCAGCCGGCAATTGCCGGGCGGCTGGCCTTCGCCGCTGCCGCCGTCACCTAAGGCGCCCCCGCTGATGTAACCGATAGCGTTCGCCAGGTCGCTGGGCAGTGTTTGCCCGTTGTGGTAGAGCGCATAAGCCTGGTCGATGATCTGGTTCACGGTCAGCCCATTGACCGAGCTACCGGCCAGGTGATAGACGCTGGTGCCCAGCAGCGGATTGGCCGCCACATTGAGTTCGGCGGTCAGAATGGCCCGGCCGACCATATCGTGCCCGCAATTGGGCCGCAGCAGACATTGCGCCTGCGCGATGGTGATCGGCGCGAAGTCGGTCTGGTTCAAGAAGCTCTGGAACTGGGCATCGGTGTAGCCAGGATGTTGCTGCGCCCAGAAGCCGGGACTCTTGATGAACGAGCAAGGGTTCACGCTGCTGCACGGGGTGGCCGTGCTCGTCGGCGTATTCGTCGGCGTGTTGGTCGGGGTATTGGTCGGGGTTGGCGTATTGCTCGGCGTATTGGTCGGGGTTGGCGTATTGCTTGGCGTATTGGTCGCTGTATTGGTTGCGGTCGGCGTATTGCTCGGCGTATTGGTTGCCGTGGGTGTGTTGCTCGGCGTATTAGTTGTCGTGGGTGTGTTGCTCGGCGTATTAGTCGCCGTAGGTGTATTGCTTGGTGTATTGGTCGCTGTGGGTGTGTTGCTCGGCGTGTTCGTCGCCGTTGGCGTATTGCTTGGCGTGTCCGTGGCCGTGGGCGTGTTACTCGGCGTGTTCGTGGCCGTGGGCGTGTTACTCGGCGTATTGGTCGCCGTGGGCGTGTTGCTCGGCGTATTGGTCGCCGTGGGCGTGTTGCTCGGCGTGTTGGTGGGTGTGTTGGTCGCCGTCGCCGTGTGGGTTGGGGTGTTAGTGGGAGTATCGGTCGCTGTGTTCGTCGGCGTCTGCGTGGGTGTGTTGGTAGACGTGCTGGTAGCTGTTACCGGCGGAGAGGTCGGCGTATTCGTGGCATTCTCGTTGAACGATGGGCCACAGGCATGGGTTGTCTGCGCAGCACCCGTGACTTGCACGAAGTTTTTCTCGCCATGGTTTCCATTGGGGTTCGGCGGCACCCCGCCAACCACGTCATAGCTAATACTGACCGGTTGCGTAACGTCCGTTACAGTAAATGTGGGGCAGTTAGCGGTGTTGAATGTAACTGTATTAGAGTTCGTACTGGTAAATGTGCAATTGGTGCAGGTGAAAGTGATGGTGGTATTTGCTAGCCGGTCGGCGCCGGGGCAGCCGCCCGCCACGCTTGTGAAGTAGTCGCAGACGGTGAATACGGTGCTGCTGGTCGCACCCGCGTCTGCACAGTAGGTAATCGTGCCGGTGCTGAAACCGGGAGCATTGCCCGTTTTGTTAACAGTATTCGACGAACAGGCAAGTGGCGCCGCTGGTGCGCCGGCGGAGTCGTTCTGAGCCAGCACGCGGCTGTTGCCCATGAGCACTCCACCGACCAGCAGGAGGGCAAGTAACGTCAGTACGGCGAAGACCCCACGGATATAACGATCACTTAAGGTGCTCATCCCGCAGTTCCTTCCTATGACAGGTGACAGGCGAACGCACACAACCATTCGCTGCATCCTCCCTATGCAGCGCTCGGTTTGGTTGAGTCAGGACTGGTTTAGCCCGTTAATAGCCTAGCCAACAATGTCTATGTGGGAATCCGTGAGTTCGCGCTGTCCTACGTGTCCGGTGCTGTTTCCGACAGCACATCGTTCGCGCCCCCAAGAGATGGTCTTAGCGGCACATATCGATGCCGCTAGTGGTCCCAGATATAAGAGGAGCCGAATATGGGCATCTCCTGCGCGCCTTCAGGGATGCGCCGTGGGGTGAAGGCTAGCTGCCTTTGCTGAATGGCGTGCTAGCATCAAGAGGATGTTGGAAAGTAGCAGACAGACCAAGATCTCAGCCTGGTGCCACTCATAACATAATCCTATATCTTTTCTGAAGATCTGTCAATAGAGAAGATATTTGTCAATTATTCCTAAAATATAAGAACAAGAACTAATAGCTGTAATTTGAAATTATGTGCATGAACGAATATGTAAAAGGGGGCACGAGGGTAAATCGTGCCCCTGATACGAAGCGATTGTTATATATAGTATCGCAGAGCGATACTACGCCGGGAAGCGGAGAGCGCTGACCGGGTCGGCAACGTTCTTGCGCTCGAAGCCGGGCGCGGTGGGTGGCGGGCAGCGATAGGGGAACTGCTCGCGGTAGCCGAGTGCGTACTCACCCTGCATGACCGTGTGGATCTCGCGCGTGCCCTCGTAAATCACCGCGCCGCGGCTGTTGCGCAGGTAGCGCTCCACGGGATACTCGTTGGAGTAGCCGTAGGCGCCATGGACTTCGATGGCGTCGTTGGCGCTCTCGAAGGCGACGTTGCAGGCGTGCCACTTGGCGATGCTCGTCTCGCGCGTGGTGTACATGCCGTAGTTTTTCATCCAGCCGACGCGGTAGCAGAGCAGGCGGCTGGTCTCGATGCCCAGCACCATCTTGGCGAGCATCTGCTGGACCAACTGGAAGCGGCCGATCTCGCGCCCAAAGGCGTTGCGCTCGTGGCAATACTTCTGGCTGGCGTCGAGGCACGCCTGGGCCAGGCCCACGGCGCCGGTCGCCACGGTGAAGCGGCCCCAGTCGAGCGCACTCATGGCGATCTGGAATCCTTCGCCTTCTTCGCCGACGCGGTTCGCGGCAGGCACAGGCACGTTGTTGAAAATGAGTTCGCCGGTGTTGCCCGCGCGCACGCCCAGCTTGCCGTGGATCGTGCCGGTGGTGAAGCCTTCCATGCCGCGCTCCAGGATGAAGGCGCTGAGGCCGTGATGCTTCTTGCTCTTGTCGGTGCTGGCGACGACCAGGAAGTGGTCGGCCACGTCGGCCAGCGAGATCCAGAGCTTGCTGCCGTTGAGCACATAGGTGTCGCCCTGGCGCGTGGCGGTCGTCTGGATATTGCCCACATCAGACCCGGCGCCCGGCTCAGTCAGGCCAAAGGTGGCGAGCTTTTCGCCGCGCGCCTGGGGCTTCAGATACTTCTCTTTCTGCTCCTCGTTGCCCCACTGCAACAGGCTGAGGCTGTTCAGCCCGACATGCACGCTCTGCAACACGCGGAAGGCGGTCTCGGCGCGCTCGATTTCCTCGCAGATCAGGCCGAAGCTGATATAATCGAGTCCGGCGCCGCCGTACTCTTCGGGGATCGGGCCGCCGAGCAGGCCCAACTCGCCCATGCGCTTGATGACATCCCAGTTAATGGTCTGATTGGCGTCATGCTCGCGGGCGAAAGGCACAATCTCTTTCTGCGCGAAGTCATACGTCATCTTCTGGACTGACCGGTTTTCCTCGGTCAACAAGAAATCCATCGAACACTCCTTTGTGTCGCAGTCCGGGGGAATGCGGATCGTTTGGACCAATAAATCCCTGCCCAGGAGAGGCCCGCCGGAAAGCCGGCAGGCGCGCGGCGCAGGGCTGCACGGTAGCAGTATACGCGGCGGCTCGCGGGGGTGTCAAGACTCGCGGCGGGCGATAATCGCCGGCCCTACCTCTTGACTCTCCGGTTACAGGAGGTTGTATCCTAGAGGTGGAGGGCCTTCCACGCAGATCATGTAACATGAAGAGAAATAGCGAGACGACCATGCTCAAGATCGGCGACTTCGCGAAGGTGAGCCGGGTGTCGGTGAAAGGGCTGCGCTACTACGACGAGATCGGGCTGCTGAAGCCGGCGCAGATCGACCGCTATACCGGCTACCGGTACTACACGCTGGAGCAATTACCCCGGCTGCACCGCATCCTGGCGCTCAAGGACCTGGGTCTGTCGCTGGAGCAAATCGCCCGGCTACTGAACCAGGACCTGCCGGCGGACCAGATCCGGGGGATGCTCCTGTTGAAGCGCGCGGAGCTGGAAGAGCTGGTCGCCGGCGCCCAACGGCAGCTTGCGCAGGTGGAAGCGCGGCTGCGCCAGATCGAACAGGAGAATACCATGCCTGACTATGAAGTGGTGCTGAAGAAGGTCGCGCCGATCCGGGTGGCCGGCGTGCGCGACGTGATCTCCGATGAGAGCCAGGTGAACGCAACCTTCAACCGGCTCTTTGACGAAGTGGCAACGTATATGGCGCAGCATGGGGCCAAGATTGGTGGGCCGGGCATCGCGCTCTGGCACGACCGGCCCGACCAGAACCCGACCGTGGCCGCCACCTTCCCCACCAGCAACTCGCTGCCCGACGGCGACCGCGTGCATGTGCATGAGTTGCCCGGCGTCGAGACGATGGCATGTGTCGTCCATCACGGCGGCTTCGACAGCCTCGGCCCGGCCTACAATGCCTTACTGGGTTGGATCCAGGCCAACGGCTATCGCTACGACGGCCCTAGCCGCGAGGTCTACCTGCAATACGAGCGCAACGGCGATCCCGCGGCCTATGTGACCGAGATCCAGGTCCCGGTGGCGAAGGCGTAAGCGCGCCCTTGCCTCAACGCGCGGCCCCGGCGATCATAGCATCGCCGGGGCCGCGTCTCCATCCTGCGGCGGAGCGCCAAGATCCGCCCTGGGCCGGTTGATCGCCGGGCCGCCGGGTGGTATCATCTTTCGGCTAATCACTCGCCGGGATCGGCGCCTCTGCCCCGCCAGGTTGCCGGTCGATCGGGGTTTACACCCCGCATGGAGGATGCCCCGCATGCCCCAGACCCTCGAAGAAGCCGCCACCGCATTTCTGAGCCGCCCGCGCCGCGGCGCCGATGCCGCAGGCGAAGATCGCGAGGTCCACAAGTTTGTCGCCCGCATGGGCCGCGCCCAGACCCCCGCGGGCATTAGCCCCGGCCAGATCGAGGACTATGTGAAGCGCCTGGTGCCCGGTTGGGACCAGGATACCGATATGGCCCGCGCTCTGCGCAGCAACCCCGCCGCGCAGACCCATTTGCGCGCGGTGCAGGGCTTCTTACGCTGGCTGCGCCGCCAGGACCTCACCCCGACCGATCTGGGGGCCGTGCTCAAGCTGCCCTCCAAGACCCAGGGCAACGCCCCGGCCAAAAACCTGCACCTCGACCTGAGCCTGCGGCTGCGCGACAAGCCGGCCACCTTCTACCACGACGCGGGCCTGCCGCCCGCCAACGTGCGCCTGGGCATCGACTTCGGCACGTCCAACACCAGCGTGGCCCTGTTCGATGGGCGCCGCGTCACCCTGTTCCCCATCGACCCGGCCAACTACGCGCCGCAGACCTGCCGCTCGCTGCTCTATATGCAGCGCGGCGGCGGGCGCTTCATCGGCAAGGAGGCCCTCAAGACCTACTTCGCGGATAATGCCGACCGCGCGCACCGCTGGGTGCGCCAGGTGGTGGGCCAGCACGAGTATATTGCCGAGTTCACCAAGGTGGGCAACTTCTACCTGGACGTGGACGAAGCGTCGCCGGGCCGGTTCTTCGAGTCGCTCAAGACGGGGCTGCGCAGCACCATCACTGTCAACACGCTGCTGATGGACCCCACGCCGCCGCGCGGCACGCCTCCGAGCGGGGTCATGTACAGCGTCGAAGATCTGATCGGGGAGTTCCTGGCCGAGGTGAAGAGCCGGGCTGAGGCCGCCGTGGGCGGGCGCGTGGATGAGATCTACCTGGGCCGCCCGGTCCACTTCTCGCTGACGCCCGGCATCGACGAATCGGCCGCCACGCACTTGCACGCCGCCGCCACCGCCGCCGGGTTCCGCCGGGTCATCTTCGAGTACGAGCCGGTGGCCGCCGCGTTCAACTACGAACTGACGCTCAAAGCGCCGCAAAACGTGCTGGTCTTCGACTTCGGCGGCGGTACGCTCGACGTGACGGTGATGCGCATGGGCGGCGGCCAGCCGGCGCGTATCCTCAGCCTGGACGGTGTGCCCATCGGCGGGGACGACCTCGACCACCGTATCATGGAGGGCAAGCTGCTCAAGTACTTCGGCCAGGGCGTCACGCTGGGGCCGGGGCGGCAAGAGTTCCCGCGCCACATGCTGGATCGCATCACGCGCTGGCAGACCATCCGTGAGCTAGACAACCCCAAGACGCTGCAATTTCTGCGCGAGGTGGAGTCGACCGCCAGCAGCCCGCGCGCCATCCGCGCCCTGCGCACGCTCATCGCCTACGACCTGTCGCTGCCGCTGTACGAGGAGATCGAGCGCGCTAAGATCGACCTGTCGAGCAAAGAAGAAACGCTGATCCGCATGTACAACCGCGACATCGCTATCACCGAGCGGATCACGCGCGCCGAATTCGAGCACCTGATCGCCCCCGAACTGGAGGGCATCGGCGTCTGCGTGGATCGCGCGGTGGCGGCTTCAGGCTTGCTACCGGAGCAGATCGACGTGGTGCTGCGCACCGGCGGTTCGTCCTCCATCCCCGCCTTCGTGCGCCTGCTGGAGTCGCGCTTCGGACCCGCCAAGATCCGCAAGCAGGACGTGTTCACCGGCATCGCGGCTGGCCTGGGCATCGCCGGCTACCGCAGCCTGCTGCCACCCGCGGCGCGCACCGCGTAGCGCGCCGCGGCCTCTCACCGCTTCTCAGTGCTGCGCAACTTACGCCTGATCAGCAAGCCCGCCGGACCCCCCGCATATGGGACAGTCAGGATGTGCTCGCCACGGACTGCGTATACAGTCCAGGTAGAGCAAGTCGGGATACTCGGTGTGCGCTCGGCGCCCATAGCCTTGCGCGGCGAGATCGGCCCGCAGCGCGTCCATCCCCTGGAACTCCAGATAGGCCAGCCAGACTTTGGCGGGACGCCCGCCGCCCGCATCGACCAGGGACGGCAATCGCCCGCCGTCGCGGACGGCGAGATGCGGCCCGGCCCTGCCGCGCGGCTGGTACACGTCGATCAGCGTGGCGGCGACGGTGCTGCCCGCGGCCTATAGGAATTGGGCGGGGCAGGGAGTCGTGTTGATCACTTGCTGGACATGGCTACTCGCTGCCCGGCACGCCCATGCCGCGCAGTTCGTCGGTGGGGTCGCGCTCCATGAGGGCGGCCAGGGCTTGCAGCGGGTGCTTGCCCGCAAAGAGGATCTGATACATCTCCTCGGTGATGGGCATATCGACGCCGTACTGTGCGGCCAGGGCGCGGGCGGCGCGGGTGGTCGGCACGCCCTCGGCCACCTGGCCGGTCTCCTGGTGGAACTGTTCGACGGTTTTGCCCTCGACCAGGGCGGCGCCTAGGCGGCGGTTGCGGCTGAACGGGCTAGCGCAGGTGGCGATGAGGTCGCCTACCCCGGCTACCCCGGCGAAGGTGAACAGGTTCGCGCCCGCTGCCGCGCCCAGCCGGGCGATCTCGGCCAGCCCGCGGGTGATGAAGGCGGCCTTCGTGCTGTCGCCCGCTTGCAGGCCGTCGGCGATGCCCGCGCCCAGGGCGATGATGTTTTTCAGCGCCCCGGCCAGTTCCACACCGATCAGGTCGGTGTTGGTGTACACGCGGAAGTAGCCGCCGGTCAGCATGGCTTGCGCTTGCTGGGCGATGTCCGGGTCTTCGGTGGCC
>JAICKM010000192.1 GCA_025927935.1 Chloroflexia bacterium
AGACGGGCCAGCAGCACCGGGTTGATGGCCGCCGGGGTGGCGGTGCGGTAGCGCAGCCAATCGGCGCCCTGATCCAGTACGGCGAAATCGGCGTCCGGGCCGAAGTCGAGCAGGCCCAGGTAGTGCACGATGGGGCCGGTCAGGCAGAGATCGTACAGCGGCGGGCCGAGCAGGGAGCGCTTCAATTCCTCAGCAGTGCCGCGGGCCAGGATGCGTCCGCGTTTGATGATAGCGATGCGGTCGGCCAGGCTCTCGGCCTCGGCCAGGTTGTGGCTGCAAAGCACGACGGTGCGCCGGCTGCCGCGCAGATCGGCAATGGAGTCGCGCACCACCTTGGCCGATTGCGGGTCCATGGCCGAGGTCGGCTCGTCGAGGAACACGACGAGCGGGTCATGGAGCAGCGTGCGGATCAGCGCCACCTTCTGGCGCATGCCTTTGGAGTACTCGCCCAGCCGCCGGTCGCGGGCGTAGCCCAGGTCGAACTGTTGCAGCATGGCGTCGGCGCGCGCCCGGCGCACATCCGGCGCCATACCCTGCACCGCGCCGAAGAAGTCGAGGTATTCGGGCGCGCGCATGCGGTTGTAGAGGCCGGGTAACTCGGTCAGCAGGCCGATCAGCGAGCGCACCGTCTCGGCCTCGGTCACGGTGTCATAGCCCGCGATGCGCGCCGTGCCCGCGCTGGGCGCCAGCAGGCTACAGAGCATACGCACCGTCGTCGTCTTGCCCGCGCCGTTATGCCCCAGCAAGGCCAGGATCTCGCCCTCGGCCACATCCAGGTCGAGTCCGGCCACGGCGGTAAAGTCGCCGAACCGCTTGGTTAAGTTGTGCGCTTCAATCATCGGAGTGCTGAGTGCTGAGTGCTGAGTACGAATGCTGAGTAAAGAGAGTAAGCGCCAGGCGAGCGGTAAAAGATCTACTGCTCGCCTGCCACCTATCTCCCGTTATTACTCAGCACTCAGCACTTACGTCGTCGCGCCCGTGCGGCGCATCATGTAGAAGACGACCCCGGCGATCCCCGCCAGGAGCAGGAGGCCGCCAATGACCAACAGGGCCGTGTTGTCGCCCCCTGTCGCTCCGGCGGGCGGGATCGCCGTGGGCGCCACAGTGGGCGTTTCGGCAGCGCCCGGCGCCGCGGTGGCGGTAGCCACCGCGCCCGGCGCGGGCGTATCAGTGGCAACGGCCCCGCCCGTGGCCGGGGTATCCGTCGCTACGGCCCCGCCCGTGGCCGGAGTGGCCGTGGCTGCCGCGCCCGCCGTCGGCGTGGGCACCAGCGCGCCCGGCCCCTGGTAGCGGCCCGCGGCCTGCCGGATGGCCTTGTAGACCGGCTGTATCGTAAAGTCCGGGTCCACCATGCGGAAATAGTATTCGGCCTTGGTGTCCGGGATGTCGCCCACCTGGCGGAAATACCAGATGAAGAACACGCCCGCCCACGGCCAGTTGTCCTGCGCGTACTGAATGCCGTCCACGGTCCACTTGGCCTGCGTAGCGGGATCGACGCGCCGCCAGTGCAACTGCTCCTCCTGGCTCAGCGTCGTCGGCGAGGCATTCCAGCCGTACTCATTGAACCAGACGGCCTTGTTGCTGTCGCCGTTCTTGACCATGACGTCATGCAGCAGTTCCACGCGCCGGAAGTTCAGCTTGTCGGGCGCGGGCGGGTCGGCGGGCGGCAGGTCCAGGCCATAGGCGTTAGCGGAAAGGATGTCAAAGTAGTCCTTCGCACCCGCCTGGTACATCTGGTCCCAATAGTCCAGTTCGTTCAGGTTGCCGGCGTAGTCGATCTGCTCCAGCGTGATCGCCATGGGCGCGCTGAGGATCGATACGTTGGGATCGGCGGCCTTGGCCTTCGGATACACCGTCTTGAGCATCTCGACGTAGGCTGCCGGGTCGACCTTGCCGCCGGCCTTCCATTCATAGGCCAAGTTCGGTTCGTTCCAGACCTGGATATACTTCACCCGACCCTGGTAGTGATTCAGCAGGGCGACGATGAAGTCGGCCAGGTCGCTGTTGTTCTTGGGCGCGTCGTTGGCGCCGCTGCCGGGGTTGCGCGCCCAATCGGGCGCGAAGGAGATGCGCGCCACCACCTGCAAATTGCGTTGCAGGGCCTGGTCCACGATAAAGTCGTACTTGTCCCAGGCGCTCTTGGCGGGACCGTTGCGCGTGTCGGTGAAGTCGCCCTTCTTTGAGATCTCGATGTCGCTCCACTGGAAGTCCTGCTTGATCCAGGCCAGATGCGCCTCGGCGGCCAGGTCCAGAGTCTTGATGACCTTTTCCTGCTCGACTTCCTTATGCAAGAAGACATTGGCGCCATAGGGATTAACATCGGTATGGGGAATGGTGCCGCGCTGGCCGGTCTGGGCGGCGGCGGGGGGCAACGGCGCGAGCGCGGTGCCGATCAGCACCAGGGCCAGCAGGCCCAGCAAACCGGCCCGCCACGCGCGGGCAGAGTGCGAAATCAAAACGAAGATCCTCCTCAGTCTAATGTCCCGCCCAGGTGACGTGCCCCGCGTGCAGAGCGCCCGGCCACCAGGGGCATCGAAAGAATACACGATCCGGCGCCACCGCCGCAAGGTACGGCGGGCGCAAAGTTGAAGCAAAGGGCACTCCGGGCGGCGCGCGGGGTTCGTATGCTGTGCGTCAAGGCGCACCGCCCGGAATGATAATCTAACGAACTAGCGCCCCGCCGGGTTGCAGCCGGGGAAAAAGGCGTTGGCGATGAACTTGCTTGTCTGCCCGCGCGTGACCGGCGCACCGGGGCGGAACGTGCCGTCGCTGTACCCCTCCACCACGCCATGCGCCGCCGTGCGCTCGATAAAGAGCCAGAAGGTGCTGTCCGGCGGCACATCCGCAAAGGTCTGTTGCGCGGGCGGGATGGCATCGGCGAAGCCCGCCGCGTTGGCGACGAACTTGGCGACCTGCCCGCGCGTGACGGCAGCGCCGGGGCGGAACTCCAGGCAATCGGGGCCGCAAGCGTAGCCGCTAATCACACTATGGGCCACCACGCGCTCGATAAACAGCCAGAAGGTGCTGTCCGGCGGCACGTCGCGGAAGGTCTGGTGGGTGGCCGGGATGGCATCGGTGTACCCGGTGGCGTTGGCGACGAACTTGGCGACCTGGCCCCGCGTCACATTGGCGCCGGGACGGAAGGTACCGTCGCTATAGCCGCCGGCGATGCCCTGGCAGGCCAGGCAGCGGATGAAAGCGTAGAATGGCTGCGCGGGCGGCACATCGGAGAAATTCACCGGGCAGGCGGTGACGGTCGCCGTAGCGGGGGGCGTCGCGGTGGGCGCCCCCGTGGGCGAAGCCGTGGGCGTGGGGCTGGGCGGCACACCATCGCCCCGATCGCGCAGGAAGACATCGGACGCGGCGTTCGTGTCACCGGGCACCAGGTTGCTGCTCGCCGATTCGAAGGCCACGTAGCGGCCGGTCGCGCTGCTCGCCGGGCGCCCGCTGTCGCCGTCGCCCTGTGTGCCGTCCGTTGCCAGCGTCGCCCGCTCCAGACTGCCGGTCGCCCGGTCGCGGACAAAGATGTCGGCGGAACCATTCGTGTCGCCGGGGATCAGGTTGCCCGATCCCGACTTGAAGGCCACGATTTGCCCGTCGGCGCTCAGACTCGGCTCGTAGGCGCCCGCGTTGCCTTCGACGCCGCCCACGCCGAGGCTGGCGCGCTCCACAGCCCCGGTCTGCCGGTCGCGCACGAATACGTCATAGTTGCCGTTGCTGTCGCCGGACACCAGGTTGGCGGCGTAGGATTGGAAGGCGACGAAGCGGCCGTCCGCGCTCAGACTGGGCGTCCCACTATCCCCATCGGCCTGGTCGCCTGTGACGGTCAGGCTGGCGCGTTCGGTGGTCCCGGTCTGTAAGTCGCGCAGGAACACGTCATAGGCGCCGTTGGTGTCGCCGGGCACCAGGTTGGTCGCATCGGTGTCGAAGGCAACGAAACGCCCATCCGCGCTGAGGCGAGGATCGTAGGCGGCGCGGTCGGCCTGCGTGCCATCCGTCGCCACGCTGGCGCGAACTGTCGCACCGGTGTGCCAGTCGTGCACGAACACATCCGTGGCGTTGTTGGTGTCGCCCGCGACCAGATTGGTGGCCTGCGAGGTGAAGGCCACGAGGGCGCCGTCTCCGCTCAGGCTTGGCGCGTCGCTGGTGCCGTTGCCCGGCGCACCCGCCGAGTCCACGCTCACCCGCTCAGTCGTCCCGGTCTGGAGATCGCGCACGAACACGTCGCTAACGCCGTTAGTGTCGTCCGCAACCAGGTTGCTCGCCGTCGATTGGAAGGCCACGAACCGGCCGTCCGCGCTGATCGCCGCGGCAGTGCTGAGGCCGGTAGCCGTGCCGGTCAGGGGCACGCTGGCCCAGATCGTCGTGCCGAGCAAACGGTCACGCACATACACGTCGGCCAGGCCATTGGTGTCGCTGGGCACCAGGGCCGCCACGGACTCGAAAGCGACGAAGCGACCGTCGCCGCTAATGGCCGGGCCGCTGCTCATGCCCGGCGCTTGAGCGCCCGCTGCCGTCAGGCTCACTCGGTCGGTGCTGGGAGCAATCAGGGGCAAGACCGCCCCGGCGCGCGGCGATGGGGCGGGGCGCAGGCTTGCAATCAGCAACAGGACGGGCAAAGTGAAGCCAAACACAGCGAGACGGCGCGGATGCATCAGGGTCCTTTCCGGCAAAGCGAAAGGCTCCGCAGGCAACTGCCGGAGCCTTGGCAAATATGGTTAGCGGGCCGCGTGCCCGCATGAGTTACTGGGCGAGCAGACTGTTGAGCTTGGTCTGCATCGTGGCGCTGTCCAGGCCGGTGACGACCAGATCTTTGATCACGCCGTCACGCCCGACAAAGATGTGGGTGGGAATACCGGTCACATAATAAGCGCGCGACGCCTTGCCGTCCAGGTCCAGCGCAAACTTCCAGCTATAGCCCCCCTGTTGGACGTATTGCTGCACCTGCGCCTGGGATTCTTGCACATCCACGCCCAGGATTTCGATGCCCTTGGCCTGGTAGGCGGGATAGAGCTTCTCCATCTCCGGCATCTCGGCGCGGCAGGGCGGGCACCAGGTGGCCCAGAAGTTGACCCAGACCGGTTTCACGCCGCGGTAGCTGCTCAGTTGGACCGTGCTGCCGTCCAGGCCGGTGAGAGTGAAGTCGGGCGCCAGGTAGCCCACGCGCGGGCTTTCCTTGCCGCCGCCCGCGCCCTGGCCCACGTTGATGGTGGACGAGGCGCCCGCCGCGCCGGCGGTGGCGGGTGCAGCGGCTTTGCGCGGGGTGAGCATGATGGCCGCCATGAGGACGATCACCACCACCGCAGCCACCAGCGAGATCACGATGGGCAGCATCGAGCCGCGCGGGGCCGGGGCCTCCTCCTCGTCCTCATACGGGCCGGCATCGGCGGGTTCGGTGTGGATGCTGTCATCGGGCACCGGCGCTTCTTCCGCGGCGCGCACCCGGCGCCGGGGCAACGTGCCATACGCGGGGGCATCCTCCGCCGGGAAGTCCTCCGGGGCATCGGCAACGGGATAATCGGGATTGCTGCTCATAGCCTTTCGCGCCCCGCCCAGCGCACTGGGCGACCGCGGCGCCGCTCCTTTCACCACTATTCACCACTACTTAACCATTACATACGGCGCAAGGAGCGCCCTGGGATTTACAACAACCCGCTTATTGACCCATCAGTTTATTCACAGCGGCTTGCATTTGCGGCTGGGTAATGCTGCCCACCACAATATTCTGGATCACTCCGTCGCGGCCGATAAAGACATGGGTGGGCAGGCCGGTGATGCGATATTGGCGTGTAATCTTGCCGTCGAGGTCGAGCAGGAAGGACCAGGTATAGCCGCCCTTGCTGACATAGGGCTGCACCAGCTGGGATGGCTCCAGGTCGTCTACCCCAAGAATCTCCAGGCCCTGATCATGATACTGCTTGTAGAACTCCTGCATCTGGGGCATCTCGACCTGGCAATGCGGGCACCAGGTGGCCCAGAAGTTGACCCAGACCGGCTTCACGCCGCGATAGCTGCTCAGTTGGACGCTGCCGCCCTCCAACCGCCCCAATGTGAAGTTAGGCGCCAGCGCCCCAATGCTCATCGCTTCGGGCACCCCGGCGGTCTTTGGCTTGCTTGGGGTCAGGATGATGCTCACCAGCAGGCCCAGCACCAGCAGGCCACTGGCGGCGGCGACAATGATCGAGAGCCGCGCGGCCCGCGCCGGGGGCGCGGCGTCGTCCGCGGCGTCCTCATACGGTTGTAGGCTGTCGAGGGAAGTCGTTTCGTCGCTCATGGTCCTTTTCATCCTTGCCTGTCATGCGAAGGGGTGCAGGCCCAACATACCAACACGCCAATATACACGCCAACACACGATGCACGCCGCTGCTAATATAGGGATGATTATACTACACCCGCCCAGGCGGGCACAAATCCCCGGCGATAATTTGGTCAAAGTTGCGCGGGGCGCGGGGCGGGGCTATAATAGCGAGGCTGCCCGCACACCGACCGGCAGCCGGCGAGCACACAAGCACAAGGAGGCAGAGCAGTATGGATGAGCAGCGCGGCGCGGCTCCGCGGAGGGACGCCGCGGACGCCGAGATGAGTGGCCTTGCCGCCGAACCGGCGGCGCCGGAGGAACAATTGGAAGACACCCGCTGGGTGCTCATCCTGGGCGCCTCGAGCGGCTTTGGCGCGGCGGTAGCCGTGGCGCTGGCCGAGGCCGGGTTCAACATCTGCGGCGTGCATCTCGATATGCGTGCCCGCATGGCCGGGGTGGAAGAGATTATCCGCCGCATCGAGGCCACCGGCCGCCAGGTCGCTTTCTTCAACGCCAACGCCGCCGACCCGGAGAAGCGCAAGACGGTTCTCGACGCTATGGAGCGGCGCATGGGAGGCGACGGCTTTCGCGTGGTGCTGCATTCCCTGGCCTTCGGCACTTTGCAGCCGTTTGTCAGCCCGGCGCCGGGCGAGACGCTGATCAACCAGAAGCAAGTGGATATGACACTCGACGTGATGGCCCACAGCCTGGTCTATTGGACGCAGGACCTGATTACTCGCAACCTGTTGCGGCGCGGCAGCCGCATCCTGGCGATGACCAGCGCGGGCGGCAGCCGGGTGATTCCCAATTACGGCGCCGTCTCGGCGGCCAAGGCCGCGCTGGAGTCGCACATCCGCCAATTGGCGATGGAACTGGCCCCGCGCGGCATCACCGCCAACGCCATCCTGGCCGGGGTCACGGACACGCCCGCGTTGCGGCGTATCCCCGGCAACGACAAGATCGTCGCAGCGGCGCTGAGCCGCAACCCCAGCGGGCGCCTGACCACCCCGGTCGATATCGCCCGATTCATCGTCATGTGGGCCGGTCCCGGCTCCCAGTGGGCCACCGGCAACGTGCTCCAGGTGGACGGCGGCGAGGAAATCATCGGCTAGTTGAGGGCTGATCATAAATCGATCCACCTGCAAAAAGGCTTTAATGCCAATGCCACAGGAAGATGATGTTCCTGTTGGTAAAGCACCATTGCGCCGAGCGCCAAGAGCTGGGAGCGATTCAAACCCTTGACAGGCATGTGGGTAGGGCGGCACGACCACCGTTGAGTGCCACCCTACCCGTCAGCTCATTTATGTAGTACAATTGTTCTGTTATGAAAGCGCACAGCTATCCCCAACAGCCAACCCCCCGACCACGCAATTCAGTCAGGTTTGCGTTTGCATACGAGTCCAGTGGCAAAAGGAGAAATCTGTGACCCAGGAATATCAGGAATATATTGAGATTCGCGGCGCTCGTGAAAACAACCTGAAGAATGTCTCGTTGCGCATCCCCAAGCGCCAGATCACCATCTTCACCGGCGTCTCCGGTTCCGGCAAATCGTCCATCGTCTTCGATACCATCGCCGCCGAAGCCCGGCGCCAGCTCAATGAAACCTTCAGCACGTTCGTGCAAAACTTCCTGCCACGCTACGCCCAACCGGAAGCCGACGCCATCGAGAACCTGAGCATGGCCATCGTCGTGGACCAGAAGCGCCTGGGCGGTGGATCGCATTCGACGGTGGGCACCATCACCGATATTTACTCTGTGCTGCGCCTGCTCTATTCGCGGGTTGGCCGGCCCTTCGTCGGCTATTCCAATAGCTTCTCGTTCAACGATCCGCAGGGCATGTGCCCCAACTGCAACGGCATTGGGCGCAAACTCGGCGTCAATCTGGATAAATTCCTGGATACCTCGAAGTCGCTTCACGAGGGCGCGATCCTGTACCCGGAGTACGCGGTGGATAGCTGGGGCTGGAATATCATGATCCAATCGGGCCTGTTCGATAACGACAAGAAACTGGCCGATTACACGCCCGAAGAAATGGACCTGCTGCTGCACAGCAAACCCTATAAGGTGAAGATGCAGGCGGCCACACCGATCAACCTGACCTTCGAGGGGATCGTCGATAAGTTCACCCGCAAATACATCCTCAGTGACGTGAAAACCATGTCCGAGCGCACCCAGAAATCGGTCGCGCCGTTCATGACCGTCGGGCCGTGTTCGCTCTGCAAAGGGACGCGGCTGAGCCAGGCGGCGCTCAGTTGCAAGATCAATGGCCGCAACATCGCCGAACTGGCCGCGCTGGAAGTAGACGAACTGATTGAGGTCGTCCACGAGATCCGGGATCCGGTCGCCGCGCCGATGGTCGCCAACATGATCGAGCGCCTGCAACACATGATCGACATCGGGCTGGAATACATCAGCCTGAACCGCGCAACGGATACCCTCTCGGGCGGCGAATCGCAGCGCATCAAGATGGTCAAGCACCTGGGCAGCAGCCTAGTCGATGTGCTGTACATCTTCGATGAGCCGAGCATCGGCTTGCATCCGCGCGATGTGCACCGCCTGAACGATCTGCTGCGCAAACTGCGCGACAAGGGCAATACCGTGCTCGTGGTCGAACACGACCCGGCGGTGATCCAGGTGGCGGATTACATTGTCGACGTCGGCCCGCACGCCGGGAGTCGCGGCGGCGCGATTGTCTACGCGGGGGACGTAGCGGGCTTGCTCCAGGCCGATACGCTCACGGGCAAGCATATGAATCAGTCGCTGCCGATCAAATCGACATTTCGCACGCCCAAAGGCAAACTGCCTATCGCCAACGCCCGCGCCAACAACTTGCAGAACGTCAGCGTCGCTATTCCCACGAGCGTCCTGACCGTCGTGACCGGCGTGGCGGGATCGGGCAAAAGCTCGCTGATTCACTACTCGTTTCTGCCCCAGTGGCCCGACGCCATCGTGATCGATCAATCTGCGGTGGGCGTTTCCAGCCGATCCAACCCCGCGACCTACACCGGGATCATGGACGACATCCGCAAAGCCTTCGCGACCGCCAATAAGGTCAGCCCGTCGCTGTTCAGCTTCAATTCCAAAGGCGCGTGCGAAACCTGCCAGGGCCTGGGCGTGATCTATACGAATCTGGCTTTCATGGATGAGGTGAAAATGCCCTGCGAGACGTGCGGCGGCAAACGCTTCAAGGATGAAGTGCTGGCCTACACGCTCGACGGCAAATCGATCTCCGATGTGCTCGGCATGCCGGTGCATGAGGCGCTGGCATTCTTCACCGGCAAAGAGATCGTGCGGCGCTTGCAGGCGCTCCGCGATGTTGGCCTGGATTATTTAACGCTCGGCCAGCCGCTCAGCACGTTATCGGGCGGGGAGTGCCAGCGCATCAAACTCGCCGGGGAGTTGCATAAAAAGGGCAGCATCTACGTCATGGACGAGCCGACGACCGGCCTGCACATGTCGGACATCAGCCATCTCCTCGCCATCATGAACCGCCTGGTCGATACGGGCAACACGGTGATCGTGATCGAACACAACCTGGATATCATCAAGAACGCCGACTGGATCATCGATATGGGCCCGGAAGGCGGCAATAAAGGCGGCGCAGTGATGTTCGAGGGTACGCCGCAGCAACTGCTCCACGCGGCCAATTCGCTCACCAGCGCTTATCTGCGGAACTGAGCGGTAATCGCCGCTAAACGCGAGGGCTTGTCATAAATCATTCAGAGCACGGGGCAAAATCCGGTTTGGTGTAGGAACGCGGCACTGCGTCCGTTGGCGCATAAGATTTATGACCACCTCTTGGCTAGATAGACGGTTGAGCCTGCTGCACCCCGGCCCCTACACCGTAGACAAACCAGGGTGGTGATTGAGCGGCGGGGCCGGGGTGCGCCGGCCCCGCTAGAGGACGAGAAGCGGCGCTCAGCCGCTGCCCTCTTCCAGCCCGTCGAGCAGCAAAATCTCCGGCTGGCCGACGACGCCCTCCTGCTCGAAGGCGTCGC
>JAICKM010000261.1 GCA_025927935.1 Chloroflexia bacterium
AAACCTGAGCGGCGCCCAGCAGGTGGAGTTCGCCTGGCGCAGCACGGCGGGCCGCGCCGCGGGCCTCTACCCCGGCGAGTTCGTGCAGGTGGCCGACTTCGGCGAGAACAAGGTCTACCGCATCGCGCGGCTGGGGCCGCAGGCGCCTGCGGCGTTGCGCGCCCTGGTTCGCCCCGGCGCCTCGCTGGTGCTGGGCGACCCGAAAGCCGACGGCGGCGGCACGGGGGCCTATATCGACGCCCTGGCCTATTATCTGCGCGACCTTCGCGAATTCGGCGACCCCGACCGCAGCTTCGGCCAGCCCATCGCCCCGCGCGGCGCCGGCCCCTACGACTACGCGCTGCTCTACACCCGCGAGAACCCCGGCGCCTACGGCTTCACCCCCGCCGATGCCCTCTGGCACAATGACTTTGTGGTGCTCTATGGCCGGCACTAAGGACAGCGAGGCGTCCGCCGCAGTGCAGGCAACGACCGGGGAACCAGCGCGCACCCGACTCCCTTCCCCGCGGCGGGGAGGGGCCGGGGGAGAGGTTGTGCCCACCCGCCTGCCCCTCTCGCGCGAGATCCGCGCCCTGGGCCGCACGCTAGGCAGCAGCGCGCCCTACCTGGTCACGCTCGTCGCGCTCGTGGTCCTGGCCCTGGCCTACCAGGTGCGCCCCAGCTATAGCATCGTCGCGGGCAGCCCGACGGATGCGCCCTACTGGCGCGACATCCACCAGGACGAAGAAGACCCGGCGCACACGCCCTACCGCTGGACAACGCCGCACACGCTGCTCTACCTGCAGGGCGTGGGCGCGGGCGCCTACCGCGTCGCCTTCGACCTGAACGGCAGCCGCCCGGCGGGCTTCCCTCCGCCCCAGGTGCGCATCAGCGCGGGCGGCCAGACCCTGGCCGAATTGCAACCCGGCCCGGCCCGCGCGAACTACGCGGTGCAGGTGCCCGCCGCCGCGACCCCGGACGGCGACCTGCGCGTGACCGTCGAGACCACTAACCCCTTTTCGCCGCCCGGCGATGCGCGGCAACTGGGCGTGGTCGTCTACGGGGTGCAGATCGACCCGGTGGGCCGCGACCTGGCCCTGCCACCGCTCGACACCTGGCTGCCGTTCACCGCCTCGGCGGGACTGCTGGCGCTGCTGCTGGGGCTGGCGGGCTGGGGGCCGGGGGTGGTGCGCGCGGGCGGCATCGCCTGGGCGCTGGCCCTGGCCGGGTTCCTGCTCTGGGACCGCCTCTGGATCACGCTCATCCCCGGCGTGCTGGTGCAGGTGCTGCTGATCGCCGGGCTGTTGCTGCTGCTGCTCGGTCCGCTCTGGCGGCTGCTCTATCGGGCGGGCGGTATCCGCTGGCCCGAGGCCGAGCAGCGCGGGCTGCTGGCGATCTACGGCCTGGCCTTCGTCGCCCGCATGGCGGGCCAGTTGCACCCACAGATCAAGATCATCGACCTGCTGTTCCACGCCCACCGCTTCGACGATGTGCTGGCCGGGCGGCTGCTGTTCACCATCAAGAGCAACGAGTGGGGCGGCCACGAGACCTTCTACCTGCCCACGCCCTACGTCTTTATGCTGCCGCTGCAATGGCTCTTGAACGACGAACTGCTGACCATCCGCCTGTTCACCGTGGCGCTCGACACCGCTTGCGTCTTCCTGGTCTACTACCTGGCGAAGCGCGCTTTCAACGATGGCCGCGCCGGGCTGCTGGCCGCCGGGCTGCTGGTCACGCTGCCGCAAGCCGTCCTGCCCTTCTCCTGGGGCATCACAGCCAACCTGTTCGGCCAGTTCGTCGGCCTGGCCGCCATCGCCATCGCCGTGGGCTGCTACGAGCGCCTGACCCGCCCCGGCCCCTGGCTGGTGCTGGTCGGCGTGCTGACCGCGGCCATGCTGTCGCACCCCGGCAACGTGCAACTCACCGGGGCGCTCATGGGTGGGGCTATCGTGGTCTGGGCCTGGGGGTCGGGCATCGGGCGGCGGGGTGCGGGGGCCTTCGCGCTAGGGTCGCGCAAGGCGTGGCTGGCCCTGGCCGCCGCCCTCGTCGCCTCCGTGCTCATTGCCTACGCGGGCTACTACTCGCACTTCGTGGCCTCGCAACTCCAGCAGCTTCAGGAGATCCGCGCCGAACGCGCGGCCAAGGCCGCCACGGAGGGCTTCTCCATGATCACCGGCGGCGGCGTCAACGACCGCACCCTGGGCCTGATCCAGCGCATCGCCCGCAACCGCAGCACGTGGCTCCTCGACGGGGTGGCGGGCTTCGCCGCCGAAGCCTGGGCCTACTTCCACACCATGCCTATCGTCTGGGGCGCGCTGGGCCTCATCCTGGCCGCGCCGGGCCGAAATCCCGCCCGCCGCCGCATGCTCTGGGCCGCCGCTGTCTGGGCCGCCGTGGTCCTGCTCTACGCCGCCGTCGGCCTGCTAGCGAACCTCTACGTGCGCTACCCGCTCTTCCTGCTGCCGCTCGTCGCCCTCGGCGCGGGCCTGCTCCTCAGCGCCCTGTGGCGGCGCGGGCGCGCGGGCCAGTGGCTCGTCACCCTCATCATGCTAGGGATCACCTTCGACGCGCTCAGCTTCTGGTACATGCGCATCACCTTCGCCAACAAGTAGGCAGCGTAATCGCCTCGCCGCACTGTGGGGCCAACCAGCGTGTCGGCCCTGGTCGGATGCCCGGATGTGAGGGACCGACCACCTATTGACCTGCCCCTACCCGTGTGCTATTATGGTTACAGTAGCGAAATTCGCGCTACCGGTAGGCAAGTGCTATGCGATCTTTCTGGGTCGGTCGCTCCACTTGGTGGAATGATCTCTAATGACTATCCAGCTTCCCGCCCGAAGTAAGCAACGCCGCGGAAGTATGCGCCTACCGGTAGGCGTTTTAGTCCTGATCCTGCTCGGCGTCATTGTAACGCAGACAGCGAGAGGCGATAATCCTACGGATAACCCGCCCTCCGCTGGTCCTATTGAGGACATGCACACCTTGCTCGCGAATGATGCACGGTCGAGAGCAGCGGAGGAAGCCGATCAACAGGTTATGGAGGATGCCCGGAATGGACTCCGTGGTACACCACTGCTGAAAGACGGCAGCTTTGTGCCACCCACGCTCGTACCTGATCCGCCAGCGCCGGTGGGAATTATTGACCATCCGGTTCCGCTAGCCGGCTGGAGTACGCAATACCACATCACGAACGGGTGGCAGGATGTAGTCGCCGGGCAGCGGGTTGCCATCGTCGCCGGGTCGAAAGCCGATGACCCGGCGGCTGGTCGTTGGCGATCTCCCGAACAAGGAGTGTTAGTCGTTATTATCCCGCATCTGAATATCAAGCGCGAATTTCTAACCCCCATTAGAGCGGGACAAGCGCGGATTACGGCGGCTAACGGCTCATGCCTCACGGTAACGACGACTAACCCCGTTGCCACGTTCAGTTTAGATGCGGTAACCTACACCTGGTCGTGCCGGTCAACACGCGCTCCCTGATGATGTAGAAATTGCCCAAAAGGGTGCATGAACGATGTCCAATGTATCGAGATCGGCTTCCCCCGTAACCCGGCCCGTGCCTTTAGTGTCGTGGCCGGCGGTACTGGGCGGGCTGGTAGCTTTCGTCCTGTGGTATATCCTCCTGGCAACCCACGCGGACATCCCGACCCTGATCTGGATCTATCCGGGGAACACCAACATCCAGCAGATCATCGGTTTCGCCGTGGGCCAACTGGTGATCGCCGGGTGCGGAGTCGCCCTATGGCGCGGCAACCGCCCGCTCGCCGCTGGCCTCCTTGTCGGCGTGCTACTGAGCAGCGGCCTGTACACCCTGTTCATGCTCTGTAGCCAGGTGTGGCTCGTGACTTAAGTCAACCGGCAACCAGCGCCCTGGGCCAAAAGAGACGCCGCAACGGATAATCGTAGCGGCGTGTGCTTATTCTTAGCCACTGTACCGGGCTTATTTCGAGCCGCAGAACCACTGGCGTGTCACCACATCGAATTGGAGAGATCGCTTCGTTTCGACCACGATCAAATCCAGGCAGGTATGGTGTGCGCCAACAATACGTAGCGGGCCTTCGCGATCCGGCATCTGGTATTCATTGTTTAGCTCGCTGAGGTCCGTGCGAACACGGAGTACGCCGAGCGGCGCTAATTTTGAACCAGGCGGGGACTGATTGTCCACCATTGCTCCGGCGGTAACCCGAATATGATATGAATCTATCACACTCATCCAAAAGTTTTGCCATTCGTACCCATAATCTCCTATCATGGGTTCAGGGCTGTCTGTTATAACCCCGTTTGACAGCGGATCAGTGGTCGGAGACAGCGGCGCGGGAATATGGACATCCGGTTTCTTGGGTTCAGGCGTGATTCTCGCAATTTGCTCGACTTCGGCGGTCTCGACAGCCCAAGTTTGCGCTTCGTTCGTGGCGATAACTTCCGGCGGAAATGTCGCCGTCCACGGAGGGATTTCCTCGGGCGTCCTTCCGAGCGCCCCTCCAAGCGATAGCTGCACAAAAAGAGCGCCTAGTAGAATTAAAACTCCGAACACGGTTGTTACAAGGAGTACGTTTCGATAGTTATTCTTCAATGTAGCTCCTCGTCTTAAAGAGCCACCGAGGCGCGGTTCGCGTCAAGCCCCGGCGGCGGGCCGGTCCCGCACACAAAAGGGGCAGACGCCCCGCGCCCGCCCCCTACTCCTCTTAACTGACCACTGACCACGCGTCAATATCCGCGTGTGATGTAATAGCAACTCCATGCGCTCTACATACCGATGCTCCACGCCTTGGCCGTGGCGAAAATCTGCGCCTTGGCGTCGTGGATGTCGCTCTGCCGGTAGGGGTTCCACCAGCCGCGCCAGGTGCCCGGTACATACTGGAACAGGCCGATCCAGCGGCCTCCGCCACCCACGGCGAAGCGGTCCCCGCCCGACTCGCACATCATCACCCGGTACATCTTGTCCACTGACTGCGGGTAGGGATACATCTGCCGCGCCTCGCGGATCCAGGCCCGGTACTGATCCATCGTGCTAAGCTGCGCCGGGGCCGCAGCGGCAGGCTGGGCGGTCAGCAGGGTCGCCGCGAGCAGGAGCAGCGCCACGCCGGAGGTAAATATACGCATCACAACAACTTCCTTCCTGAAAGACAATCACGACAATAACGTAAGAATTGTGCGCCGCGGCAAATCTTAAAGCCGCATACATCTTTGGGCCGAGAGCATACTACCATAGCCCAAAGTTGACTCCAAGCGAAAGTACATCACAGATACATCACAATTGCCCGTTCGCGCGGTAAGGTAGCGTTAGGCGACGCCCCCATGTGCCTGGCGAGGTAGAAATCCATAAAAAGCAACGCCCGCCCCGGCGCACCGGAACGGGCGTGTTTATGATAGCGTATCCTCAACCGTGTCACTCAGAGCGCAGCGAAGAGTCTCGTCTTGCACCCGCATAGGACGAGATTCGGAGCGCAGCGAAGAATGACGCGAGGGATTGTCACTCTGAGCGCAGCGAAGAGTCTCGTCTCCGAGCGTACACGGCCCACCAAAAGGCCGGGATGCCGGTGTAGGAGCGGGTTTCAAACCCGCCTGGCCGCCCTACACGCCCGGCCTCTATTCAGCGGGCCGGGCGCGCAGAACCGCGCCCACCGGGTATGGCAGCAATCACGCGGTTGCCAGGCCGGCCAGCACGGCGCCCACCGCCGCCTCATCGTCCGCGACTGCACCAAGCGGGATCGTCGTCACCATCAGTTCGTCGATGCCCTGCGCCCGGATGGCTTGCAGCCGGGCCGTGACCGTCGCCGCGTTGCCCGATACGACCAGCGCGTCCAGCAACTCGTCGGACATCTTGCCGTCCGCCGTGACGGGATAGCCCGCGTCGGCGAACATGCGCGCGTAGAAGGGCGCGCGGGCATATGGCCCGATCAGCTTCTGCGCGGCAGCGCGCACCGCCGGTAGATCCTCGCTGATGGCGACCGGCACATGGCCGATCAGCGGCGGGGTGGGGCGGCCCGCGGCTGCGGCCCCCTCCCGCAGCGCCGGCAGGGCCACCTCGACCAGGTACGGCACCGGGCAGAGCCAGGAGATGGCGCCGTCCGAGATCTCGCCGGCCAGCCGGAAGGCGGGGGGGCGCAGCGCCGACACCGGGATGGGGATGCGCGGCGGCGGCGCCCCGCCCGCCAGCCGGGCCTTGACCCGGTACTGGCTGCCGGTGAAGTTGACCGAGCCGTCCCACAGCAGGCCGCGCAGCACCGTCACATATTCGCGTAGGTGTTCGAGCGGATGCTCAAACGCCATGCCGTACATGCCCTCGATGATAAACTGGTGGCTGGGGCCGATGCCCAGGCGCACGCGTCCCGGCGCCAAGTCGCCCAGCACCTGCGCCTGCGAGGCCAGCGCCGCCGGGTGGCGCGGATAAGTCGGCAGGATGGCCGTGCCCATGCTGATGCGGCTTGTCTGCACCGCCGCTGCGCCGAAGAGCGTCAGCGGGTCGGGCGAGATGCCCGCGAGCGTGCTCCACATCGCCGGGACGCCGCGCTCCTCGGCCTCGCGGATGGCGGCGAGTGTTTCATGCGGGGTTGCGCGGTTGATGACCAGGCTGGCAGGTACGGAATCCATAGCTCACCTCTTCCTTTCACTTCACCGGATCGGATCGCCGGCCACACGTGCCAGCACGGAAAGCACGCGGCGGGCGCGCTCACTATAAGTATAGCGTGTGGCCCGTTCCGCCGCCGCCGTGCCCAGTTGCTCCGCCAGTGCCGGGTCGCGGGCCAGGCGCTCCAGCGCGTCGGTCAGGGCCGGCCCATTGCCGGGCGGGAAGTAGATCCCGGCATCGCCCAGGATCTCGCGCAGAGCCGGTAGCTGGCGCAAGACGATGGCCCGGCCCGCCGCCATGTACTCGAACAGTTTGAGCGGCGAGGCGGTCAGCGTCGTCACCGTATCGGGGATAACCAGCGCATCGGCGGCGTACAGGTAGCGCACCACCTCCGGCTGGGGCACCTGGCCGGGCAGCAGCAGCGCGGCGGGCGGATACGCGGCGGCGGGCGCGTCGAGCACGGGCAGGCCCAGTTCGGCGGCCTGGGCCCGCAACGCGGCCAGTTCCGCCGGGCGGCCCCCGGCCAGCACTAGCAGCAGCGAGCGGTCCTCGCCCAGCCGGTCGTGCAGGGCGGCAAAAGCCTCCACCAGCAGATCGAGGCGGCGGTAGGCGAAGGTCAGCCCGGCATAGCCGGCGATGAACGCGGTGTCGGGCAGCCCCAGATCGGCGCGGGCCGCGGCGCGGCTGGAGCCGTCGTAGAGGCTGGCGTCATAGGCATCGGGGATCACGTCCACGTCGGTGGCGGCGCGCAGGCGGCGTGAATCGAGGAAGGCGCGGAAGATGGCCGTGAGCGAGACCAGGCGCGCGGGGCGGCGAAGCGTCGTCAGGTCCAGGGATCGGCGCCAGCGCGCCCAGAGCGCCCCTTTGGCCCGCGAGGGGTTGGTGGCCTCCAGGTCATGGATCTCGTAGACGACCGGCGCGCCGTGCAGCGCCTCCATCCGGGCCAGCCAGTAAGCGCAGACCACGTCGCGCACATAGATCGCGGCGAACCCGCGCCCGGTCAGCCGCCGCCACAGCAGCCAGGACAGCAACTGCGCGCTCCAGGCCGTGCGCTCCAGGTACGAGAAGGCGCTCGACTTCCAGAAGCGGGTCAGCTTGTTGAACGGGATGCGCGGCAGGTAGCGGACCGCCGGGCCAAGCGCCTCGTCGAACAGGCTCCGTTCGCGCAGCCAGCGCGGCATCACCAGCGTCAGCGCGGCCCCTTCGGCAGCAGTGAGGTCATGCAGGTGGCGCGCGGTGTGGTAGGTCTGCACGGCGTTCGCTGCCTTGAGCGTCAGGCTCAACGTGTAGGCGACGTAGAGGTAGCGGCGTTGCGGGGGGGATCGTCTGCCCATCGGTGGCTCCTGGCTCATGCCGTCACCCGCCGGTAGACCCGTTCCAGCCGGTCCACCACGGCCTCCCAGGTGAACAGCCGCCGCACGCGCACCAGCCCGGCCTGGCCCATTGCCGTGGCGCGCGCCGGGTCGGCCAGCAGGGCGTCGATGCGCCGGGCCAGGTCGGTGGGGTCCTGAGGCCGCACCAGGTAGCCGGTCACGCCGTCCTTCACCACTTCGGGGAAGCCGCCGAACCGGCTGGCGACGACCGGGCGCGCGCAGGCCATGGCCTCCGCGGGCGCGATGCCGAAGGTCTCGTTGACGAACGAGGTGGCGGCGATCAGATCGGCGGCGTGGTAGAGCGCCGTGAGTTGGTCGGTCGGCAGCGTGCCCAGGAAGCGGATGCGCCCGGCTACGCCCAGCCGCGCGGCCAGGGCTTCCAGCTCCGGCTGGAAGGGGCCGCTGCCCGCGATCCAGACCTGGGCGCCCGGCGTCCGCAGTTGGGCCAGCGCCTCGATTAGATACTCGACTCCCTTCCAGCGCACCAGCCGCCCGGCGAACAAAATGGTGGGCGGGCGCGGCCCGTCCGCGGGCGGGGCCAGCCCCAGCGCGGCGAGGGTGGCCGCCATATCGGGCGGCGGATCGGGCTGGAATTGCGTGGTATCGACGCCGTTGTAGATGACTTCCGGGTTGATGCCATAGCGGACGCGGATCTGCCCGGCATTGTAGGCGCTGCACGAAACGGCGGCGTTCATCGCCCGTGTGAACAGGCGGTCGCCCAGCCAGAAGTCCTTGCCATGGCAGCCGAAGATGGCCTTTGTGCCCACCAGGCGGCTGACGGCGGCCACCGGCAGATCGTAGGGCTTCTGGATATGCACGATGTCGTAGCGGTGGATCAGCAGG
>JAICKM010000015.1 GCA_025927935.1 Chloroflexia bacterium
TATCTAGGCGCGCGCCCTATTCGGTTCTAGCCGCGGCGGAACTCCACGCCGATACGCCACATACTGACCAGCGCAAAAACGGCGCCGAGGGCGGCCAGCGCCCCTAGATAAATCGGCATGGGCACGAATCCCTTGAGCATCACTTCTTGCAAGCCAATCACGCCATGCGTCGCCGGCAACAAGTAGGAGATGGCGCGGACGGGCGGCGCCAGGTACTCGATACGCACGAACAGCCCGCTGAAGAAGACCGAGGCCAGCAGCGTGATCAGGCTGAACTGCACCGCCTGGTTCTGGTTACGCGCGATGATCGAGATGAGGAAGCCGATGCCGAGCGACGCCCAGATCAGCAGCGCCAGCACCACCGCGAGCCACCAGACCGATCCCAGGATCGGCACGCCGAGGCCGATCGTGACCAGCAAAACCAGCACCAGCGCCACGATTGCCGCAAACACCGCGAAGCCGATGTATTTGCCGGCCAGGATCTCGCCCGGCGTGATCGGCGTGACCCGGAAGAGTTCGAACCGGCCAAACTGGCGTTCGCGGACCATCGATAGCGAACTGAGGGTAATCGCCAGGTGCTGTAGCAGGAGCGCAATCGCCCCCGGCACATAAAAGATGGTCTGGCTGCCGCCCAGGTCGGCGATGGGCGACAGATTTTCGGCTTTACCATATAACGGCGCGGCCAGCACATAAGGGTTGATCGTGCCGAGCAGGTGGGTCAAGACCCGGAGATCGCTGATGTCCTGGCGCGCCGCCGTGAGGCGCTGGTTCACGGTAGCCGTGTCGCTGTTGGGGTCGCGCAAACTCTGCGTGAGCGCTTGCAGATCGCTACTGAGGCGGGTGGCCACCTGGCTGCCCTGCGCCAGATTGTTCACCTCGGCCGGCGGCGGCGCGGTGGGGCTGATAGGCTTGGATTGCAGCAGCGCCAGCAGCACCTCCAGGTGCAGCCCGATCAGACTCGCCGACGGCTGTACCTGCTGGACGCTGGCGGCCGCGCCGGGGCGGTCGTTCTGGGCCAGCCGCGCCTGCGCGCCGGCCAGCCCGGCATCCACCCGCCGCAGGGCGCGGTCCACGTCGTCGGCGCCGCCCTGGCTCCGCTCGACCGCCTGCGCGACGATGCGTTTGTTCAAGTCGTTGCTGTAGAGGGTGGTGACCAGCACGATAAAGCCGCTGCGGGTGGGATCGATCGTGTTGTACAGCACCAGCACCTCCGCCTGGCCGCCGGCCCCGATTTGCTGGGCCGCGTCGACCGGCATCACCACGACGACATCGACCTCCTCGTTCCGCAAGCGTTCGATGGCGCCTTTTTTATCGGTTGTCACATCGACCAGATGAATATTGCCGGTACCGAATTCCAGGCGGTAGTTCTGGATCTCCTGGGCGGTGGCCGCGTGGCCGGGCACGACCAGGATGGCGTTGAGAACGCCCAGCTCGCCTACATAGCCCACGCCAAACAACAGCATAATCACGAAAGGCCCCAGGATCAGCGACAGCAAGAGGCGGGGTTGGCGCACGACCTCGGTTAGCTCCTTTACGACAAAGCCGGTGATCCTTATAAGGCGTTTATCCATGTGTGATATCGCTTTCGGTATGTTCTCTGCATAGTGCAGGTGCTGGTCGCTGTGGTGATCCCTCGCTATACGGGACAAGCGCATACATCGGGCCACGATGTAGTGACGCTCGCGGTTTTCCGGCCCGGTTTCCGGGGTTAGTGATACGGAAGGATGCCGCGCCTAGTGTTGTTGATCTGCATGCGGCGCGCATACAAAATCGCCTACACCCGCGCTACTTTGCGGTTCATGGGGAAGGGGGGGATCATCCCGGATCGGGCAAGGTGCCGGTAAGGACCTCGGGATTGATGAGGTTGATCGGCTTGCCCGCGGCAAAGGCCAGTACCTGGTCGAACGCGCGGTCGAAGTAGCGTTCGTAGCTGTCCTTCTCTACATATCCCAAATGAGGAGTACAGAGAGCGTTATCCAAAACCAATAGAGGATCATTTAACGCAGGCTCGTCGTCATACACATCAACTGCTGCCCAGCCGGGACGCCCGGCGCGCAGCGCCTGTTCCAGCGCGCCCGATGCAATCAGGCCGGCCCGGCTGGTGTTGACCAGCAGCGCCGTGGGCTTCATGCGCGTCAGGTCGGCAGAGGTGACAATGCCCTCTGTTTCCGGGGTCAGCTTTAAGTGCAAGCTGAGCACGTCGGCTTGCGTGAAGAGCGCGTCCTGGGTGGCGGCGACCGCAAAGCCGGCGGCCTGCGCCCGCGTACACGATCCCTCGCGGCCCCAGATCAGCACCTGCATGCCAAACGCCCGCCCGTACTCTGCGACCAGGCTACCAATCCGGCCAAAGCCGAAGATGCTCAGGACGCGGCCATGCAGACCCAGGCCCAGGCTCGTTTGCCAGCGCCCCGCCTTGAGTGCGGCCATTTCCTGGGGCAGGTGGCGCATGGCCGCCAGGATCAGCGCCCAGGTGAGTTCGGCGGGGGCATGACGGTCGCCACCGCCAGCGGCGACCGCCACGCCGTGCCGCGTACACGCGGCCACATCGATATGCGGCACGCCGCGCCCCGTCTGGCTGATGAGTTGGAGCTGGGGCAGGCGCTCCAGCAGCGCCGCGCTGATCGCCGTGCGCTCGCGGATCAGCACCAGCGCGTCGGCGGCGGCAAATCGCTCCGCCAGCGCGTCCACGTCTTTGACCGTGTCGTGATAGATGACGACCGTGTGCCCCTGGAGTTTGGTAAAGCAATCCAGTGTGCGGACCGCGTCCTGGTAGTCATCGGGAATGACAATCTGCATCGGGTACGTTCCTCATGCTTATCCGTCACGGGTGGGCCTCTGGCTACCAGCCGCCGTGCAAAGCGCCGGGGTGAATCCTACATCCGCCCGCGCAGGCTGTCAAGCAGGAGATACCGGGTGCGCAAACCGGGGCGACCCGCCTCGGCATCCCCCATTATTATGCACCGCGCAGCCATGAAGGCCGCGAAGAACCGGACGAATATCAATATGGGGACGTGCGGTGAACGTAATCAAGGAATACCGGGGAATTGACTCTTAAGGCCGTTTCCGCTATGATGCAGAGGCTGGAACGATCTTCCTGCTCCTCTCCTACCGTCAGCTTGCTGCCCAGACGCACGACCCGGCACCCGTGCGGTCGAGCGCCAAGAACAGGATGCTCTCTACCTAATCACAATCACACGATCCGGCCCACGTGTGATCAAATCTGCCGGAAATATCATATCTTCTGAAGGAGACTCCGTGATTCCGCAACGATCTCGCCCTCCGGCTAAGCCGGCGTCCGCTGTGCTGGTACTGCTGCTGACACTGCTGACGCTCGCCCAGAGCATGCCGCCTATCCAGGCTGCGCTGCCCAGCGGATCCACGGGCGCTACCACGCCCGCCCAGCACCCCGCCGGCCCGCAACTCGCGCCCGCGCCCACTGATCGAGCGGCGCCCGACGCCGTCGCCATCACGGCCACCAAAGTCGATGGGCTGGCCGTGGACACGAACGGCGACGGCCGGGTCAATCCCGGCGACACCATCAGCTACACCGTGACTATCACCAACAGCGGCAGCACCGACGGCACCGGCGTCAACTTCAGCGATACGCCTGACCCGAACACCACGCTGGTCCCCGGCTCGATCCAGGTCTCGCCCATTGCCGGCAACGACAGCTACACCACCGTGGGCAATACGGCCCTCGCGGTCGGCACGTCGGAAACCGGCCCCCACGTCACCTACGCGGCGACTAGCGGCCTGCTGGCGAACGACAGCGACCCGGACAGCACGTTCAGCATTAACGCCTGGGACGCCACCAGCGCCCAGGGCGGTACGGTGAGCGTCAACGCCGACGGCACGTTCAGCTATCTGCCGCCCACCGGGTTCACCGGCACCGATACGTTCCATTACACCATCAGCGATGCGCAGGGGTTGACCAGCATCGGCACCGTGACTATTACGGTCTCCGGGCGCGTCTGGTATGTGAACAAAGACGCGCCCGCCGGTGGCACCGGCCGCTCCCGTGAGCCGTTCAACACCATCACCACCACCAATATCAACGGCGTGGGTGGGGCCGGCGACCTAGACGCCCCCGGCGATTATATCTATCTCTTCACCGGCACCGGCAACTACACGGCCAACCTGATCCTGGAACCGAACCAGTCGCTCATCGGCCAGGGCGCGGCCCTGGTCGTCAACGGTTTCACGCTCCAGGCCGCGGGTACCCGCCCGGTCGTGATCAATCCCGGCGGCGATATCCTCACCCTGGCCTCGAACACGACGGTGCGGGGTCTGGACCTCGGCGCCGCGGCGGCAACGGGCACCAAAATTAAAGGTAGCGGCACGCTGACCGGCACGATCACCATCGACACAGTCGCCATGACGGCGGGGGTCGCCGGCCAGGCCGTAGATATCAGCAACACAGGCGCCAGCAACCCCACGCTTGCCGTCGCGCTCGACAGCGCCGTCTCCGTGTCCACGGGCGCCAACGCGAACCGGGGCATCAACCTGGATAAGGTCGACGGGAACTTCGCGGCCCCCACCGGCACGATCAGCGGGGCCGGTGCCGACGGGGTACGCCTGAACGCTGGCACAGTCACGTTTGCTTATACCGGCACCGTGACCACGGCAGCCGTCAATACCGGCCATTCCGTGGAGGTGACCAACCGCACCGGCGGCACTGCGACCTTCGCCGGCGCGATCACCGATAACGGCACCGGCATCTTGCTTACCAGCAACACCGGCAGCATCATCGCCTTCACCGGCGGGCTGGCCGTGAGCACCGCCACCCGCGCGGCCTTCACGGCCACCGGCGGCGGCACCGTTACCGCCACGCAGAACAACACCACTATCGTCAATACGCTGGCGACGACCACCGGCACCGCCCTCAACGTGGCAAACACGACTATCGGCGCCGCCGGGCTGACCTTCCGCAGCATCGCGTCTAACGGCGCCGCGAACGGCATCGTCCTCAACACCACGGGCGCCGGCGGGGGCCTGACCGTCACCGGCAACAGCAGCGCCGGCAGCGGCGGCACGATCCAGAACTCCACGGGCGACGCGGTCTCGTTGCAGAGCACCAGTAATGTGTCGCTCAGCTATATGAGCATAACCAACAACGCCGTCAACGGCCTGTACGGCAACAACCTGACCAACTTTACCCTGGCTAACAGCAGCGTGACCAACAATAACAGCAGCAATGCCGGCCTGACGGCGGGCCTGCGCTTCGGCACCCTGCTGGGCACCTGCGCCATCACCAACACGACGGTGAGCGGCACCAAGGGCAACAACATCTACATGGACCCCACCAGCGGCACGCTGACTAACCTGACCATCAGCGGTTCGACCATCGGCCCCAACCCGGTGGGCACGGGCGCCAACGGGTTGTCTCTGCTCACCAACGGCACGGCCAATGTCACCATCACGGTGAATGCGTCGAGCGTGTTCACGGGCAACCAGGCCAGCGGCTTCCTGACCACGATCAACAACGGCACCAGCGCCACGATCAACCTCAGCAACTCCACGTTTCGGAATAACAACATCAACGTGGACCTGGGCAGCAGCGCCGGCGGCAACCAGACGATCACGGTCAGCAACAACACGCTGCTGAGCGCAGCCAGCAACTCGATGAACATCGTGGGCAATGGGGCGATCAACGGGACAATCTCCGGCAATACCATCGGTAACGGGACGGCGGATTCCGGATCGCGCGACGCCTACGACATCGGGGTGAGCCAGCGGGGCAACTCGGCCTGGCGGCTGGCGATCACCAACAACATCCTGCGTAACAGCGACTTTGAAGGTATCTTCGTGCGTTCAGGCGATCTCCTCGCTGGGGATACCGGCACGCTCGACCTAACGGTAACGGGCAATACCGTGTTCCCGCCGGACGACAATTCCGGGTTCCCGGCGTATCCACGCGGCATACAGGTACGCTCACGGCAGAGCACTACGCTATGCGCTAATATCGCCAACAACGAGAGCCAGGGCAAGGGGGATCCGGCGAACGGCATCTCACCGGTGGGCTACCGGCTGCAACGCAGCGACTCGTCGGTCTTCAAGATGCAGGGCTTCACGACCAACGCCGCCACGACCCTCACCGCCAACGGCAACCACACTGCGGGTGGTCCGCCGACGGTGAGCACGGCCGGCGAACCGTTTCAGGGCGGGTGCACGGCGCAGTTGCCCCCGGCGGCGCCCAGCGCGTCCAAGGCCGGCCTGACGACGAACAGTAGCGCCGGGCCGCAGAGCCGCATGGCGGGTGATTCCGTTACTGCGGCGCAACCCGGCGCCGCGCGCCCGGTCGCCGGCGAGGCGCCGGCGGTCCTGGTGGCGACGACCTCACGCCGGGCGATCGCCGCCTCCGGCGACGTAAGCGGTCCCAAGCCGGCGGACACCCCCACGCCCGTCGCGGCGGCGCCGGACTTCGCGAACTTCCCGCTAGCCATCGGCATGCTGCCCGCGAACCAGCGCGTGGTCATCCGCTTCCGCGTGACGGTGAATGGGCCGCCGCTGCCCGCCGGTGTCGACAGCGTCGCCAACCAGGGCACCGTCTCCGGCGGCAACTTCGGCGCCGTGCTGACCGACGATCCCGACACCGTCACGCCCAATGACCCGACCGTGACGATCATCGACGCCGTGCCCGACCTGCAACTGCTCAAAACCGGCTCCGCCCAGACAGTGCAGATTGGCGACACCATCCTCTACACTTTAAGCTATACCAACACCGGCACGCAAGGGGCGACGGGCGTGGTGCTCACCGACACGGTGCCCGCGAACACAACCTTTAATCCGGGCGCCAGTAGCGCCGGTTGGACGTGCGTGCCCAACAACAACGCGGGCAGTGTCTGCACCCTGGCCGCCGGGGGGCTGACCGGGGCGGGGACCGGCACGGGGACCAAGGTGTTTGCGGTCACGGTGACGGGCGCGATCCTGCCGCCCGGCGGCACGATCACCAACACCGCCTGCATCCACGATGACGGGGCGAACGGTCCGGACGCGAACCCAGCCAACAACTGCTCGACAGCCACCACGAACGTCTTTGTGCCGACGCCGACGCCGACGAATACGCCGACCAACACGCCGACCAACACGCCGACCAACACGCCCACGGACACGCCGACCAACACGGCCACGCCCACGGATACCGCCACGGCGACGCCCACGGACACGCCAACCAACACGACCACGCCCACGGATACCGCCACTGCGACGCCCACGGACACGGCGACGAGCACGCCGACCGATACCCCGACCAATACGGCCACGCCCACGGCGACGGACACGCCGACCAACACGCCGACCAACACGCCGACGAGCACGCCGACCGATACCCCGACCAATACAGCTACGCCGACCGACACGGCGACCAGCACGCCGACCGACACGGCGACCAGCACGCCGACCGACACCGCGACGCCAACCAACACGGCAACGAGCACGGTGACCGATACGCCGACCAACACGGCCACACCGACCGACACCGCGACGGTAACACCAACCGCGACCGACACCGCCACGCCGACGGATACCCCGACGGTGACGCCGACCGCGACCGACACGGCCACACCGACCGACACGGCCACCGTGACGCCGACGGCCCTACCGACCGATACCGCCACCGTGACCAGCACGGCTGTACCCGTCACCGGGACAGTGACCCCTACGGGGACGGCCCTACCAACCGATACCGCCACGCCGTCGGCGGGCGCGACCGGGACGCCGACCGCGACCGGGACGATACCGGCAGGGAGCACCGCCACGGCTACGATACCGGCAGGAAGCACCGCCTCGCCCACACCCTGCGCGATGAACTTCAGCGATGTGCCACTGGGCTACTGGGCCTACGGCTATATCAAGTGGGCTTACTGCAACGGCATCGTCAGCGGCTACGCTGAAGGCACCTTCCGGCCCGAGGCCGCCACCACCCGCGGGCAGGTGGCGAAGATGGTGGTGCTGGCCGCCGGCTTCCCGCTGCTGACGCCGCCCCTGGCGCACTTCTCCGACGTACCGCCGGGCAGCCCCTTCTACACATTTATCGAGACCGCCTACGCGCATCAGGTCATCAGCGGCTATGCGGACGGCACCTTCCGGCCCTCAGCCAACGTGACCCGCGCGCAACTGACCAAGCTCATCGTGGTCGCGCGGGGCATCCCGCTGCTGACCCCGGTAACACCGACGTATAACGATGTGCCGGTGGGCTATTGGGCTTACAGCTACATCGAAACCGCCACCGCGCATCAGATTGTGGGCGGGTACGATTGCCTGGGCCTGACCCCGTTACCGACCCCGGCGCCGCCGTGCCGGGCCTTCCGTCCCGGCAACGACGCCACCCGTGCTCAGTTGAGCAAGATGCTTTACCAGGCCTTTGCCTTACCGCTCCGCTAGCACCAGTTCCCGGCCCGCAACGCGGCACGGCCGATCCCTTTAGGGATCGGCCGTGCCGCATCCGTCAGAAGCTTAAGCCGAAGTATATAACGGATAACTATCATTATCCGTCTTAACTATTTATCTAGTAATGAGCTTTGCCGGCAACGGCTTCGATGATGCGGGTCGGCAGCGTGGCCCACGGCTGTGGCGGCAGCACCGGTAGACCGTAGACATGCGCCTCGCGGGTCAGCCATTGCCCATAGAGCCACTTGGTCCGCGCTTCAGTGTGCAGTTCGGCTGCTGTCCGGCCCGTGAGGCCGCGCCCGCGGGACAGGATACTCGCCGGCACGGCACGTTCGTCCGGTTCCACCAGAAAGACGGCTGGCACGCGCCCATCACGCAGGTCGGCGCGCCGCATCGGACGCGCGACCAGGGCCGGTATGATGTTGTCGCCTTCGATCACGGCAAGTGCCGCAGTGTCCACATGGTTGGCGACGACGATCTCGACGGCCGCGCTCATCGCCTTGCCCCCGGCGATGAGCCCATCGCACAGTTGCTCTGGGGAACGCTGCCATACACCGGGCGTATCCCAAAACAGCCACAAGGCCGCTGTGTCGCCGGCATCGGGCAAGATCGCCCCGCTGTGCTGCAAGGCCAGGCGGAGATCGTCGACCTGGAGCCAGGCCACCCCGAACTCCAGCCCCAGTTGCCCGGCGACCACCGTCTTGCCCGCGCCCGATACGCCGCCGATCAGGAGTACGGTCCAGTCGTGCGGAAGCGTACTTATATCACTCACCGAAACCGCCTATACGATAGCACGCCAGGTCCAGACTTATCGGACACTCCTTGTCTTCCTGCTGTAACCCTATCTGTAAGCGTCCTTCGGCATGGTCCCAGTACGCTAACGGCGAACAAAATTCACCAACTGGATAAAAAGGATTTCCAATCCACTTGTCATCAGCCGCAGGGTCTTTAATACGGCTTGAACCGGAGAAAGCCGGTGGCCCCAATCTCGCACGATATTGGCGCACGAGTGTATTGTACTCGTGTTCGTAGTAAGCCCACGCGCGCCTTAGCACATCGTATATGCTTTCATCCTCATCGTCCGGTTCGGAGAACGCCTGGCTGGTGTATAAGCTAGTCTGGATGCGAAAGAGACCCGACCGGTGCAGGTCCACGGTGTCTACAGCCACGTGCCGTCCAGTTTCGTGGTCGTAGATCGCGAGGAGCTTGCCTTGCGCTAACGAGTAGCAGTTCCCGTACATATCATACCGGCAATTCGGCTCAGGATCAGCGGGGTTCTCAAACCAAAACTCAAAATAATACGCAATATCGTTGAATCGCATATTTACACCAATCATTCCCGCGTCCGCGTAGCTTGGCGCAATGGGTAGCCGGGCAAGACATTGCGCAACGGACTAACCCCAAGCTATCCCAAAGGCTGACGGTAATAGTTGCTCAGGAACAAGCATGTGTGCCTCTCATTGGTGTGTAGTCAAGTAGCCGCAGATACTTTATCGGCCAATGACGCGAGATGCGGAACACGTTCTCCTGGACCTGTGCGCAGACTCCCCTCCCCTCTCGCGGGCAGTAACCGCGGACTTGCACGGCGCCGCTGATTTGCGCTGGCGGCTTGAGACGATGGCCAGCGTCGCATATAATGCGTATAACGCTATCATGCCTGCGGATACCGCGAAACAGAAAGCTTGGGTTATGGCTATCCCCCACTTGCACGGCCTGATCTTCGACTGGGACGGCACCATTGTCGACTCGGCGCAGGCCATGTTCCTGTCGTACCGCCATGCTTATAAGCAACACCTGGGCATCACGTTTCCGCGCGACGACGCCGACTTTCAGCGGCTCGTGCCGATGCGGCTGGCCGAAAGCTCGGCCCGCTATGGCGGCGCCCGCGCGGCGGCGGTGGCGGCAAGCTATAACCGGTACTATGAGCAAGAGGGCTACAAGACCGGCCGGGTGTACTCGGGCGTGCGCGAGATGCTGGCCGAGTTGCGGCGGCGCGGGTATGGGCTGGGCGTCGCCAGCAATAAAAGCCGGGGCCGGATCGGCGCCGATATTGCGTTTCTGGGGATTGACGGGCTATTCGACGTACTCGTAACCTCGGAAGATACTCCGGAGCGCAAGCCCCACCCGGCGCCGTTGCTGAAAGCCGCGCAGCAGTTAGGGTTGCCCCCGGCGGCGCTGGCCTACATCGGGGATTATAGCGGCGACATCATCGCGGCGCACGCGGCGGGCATGGTGGCGATAGGCGTGGGCTGGGGTGGCATTTTCCCGCTCGATACCTTGCACGCCGCACGGCCCGATTACATGGTCCACGACCCCACGGCCCTACCGGCCCTCTGCCCCGTGCACCCGATCACGTCCCGCTAACGGGCCGTTCAGTAGCACACCAGGAGATTACATATGAAAGCCGTCATGAAAACCGCGCCCGGCGTGGGCAACATCGAAGTGCGCGAGATCCGTGAACCCGATCCGCCGCCGGGCCATGTTAAGATCGCCGTCCAGGCCGCGGGCATCTGCGGCACCGATATCCACATCTACTATGACGAGTTTCGCACCCGGCCGCCGGTCGTGCTCGGTCACGAAATCGCCGGACAGGTGGTAGAAGTGGGCACGGACGTAACCAGCGTGCGGCCCGGCGAGCGCGTGACCACCGAAACCTACTTCTCGACGTGCGGCACCTGCCCGTTCTGCCGGAGCGGCCGGGCGAATTTGTGCCCGGACCGCCGCTCCATCGGCTCGGCGGTGGATGGCGGATTCGCGCGCTATGTCATCGTGCCCGCGCGCAACGTCCATATGCTGCCGGACAACGTCGATTACCAGGCGGGTGCGCTGACCGAGCCGCTGGCCTGCGTCGTGCACGGTGCGCTGGAAATGCCCCGCCTGGCGCCCGGCGACCTGGCGGTGATCACCGGGCCGGGCGCCATCGGCTTGCTGACGCTCCAGGTCGTGAAAGCAGCCGGGGCCACGGTCGTCCTGCTCGGCACGGACGCCGACGAGAGCCGCCTGGCCCTGGGCCGCGAACTGGGCGCCGACTACGCGCTGAATATCCAGCGCGAGGATGCAGCGGCGCAAATCGCCGCCCTCAGCGAGGGCCTGGGTGCGGATATCGTCTATGAATGTTCCGGGGCGGGACCGGCGGCACAGACCCTGCTCGAATTGGTGCGACGGGGCGGGCAATATGCCCAGATCGGACTCTTCGGCAAGCCCGTCGCCTGGGCGCTCGACCAGGTCTGCTACAAAGAACTGACCGTCACCGGGTCGAACGCCAGCGTACCGAGCGCCTGGCGCAAGGCATTGCGGCTGATGGCTGACGGCAAAGTCCGCACGGCGCCGCTCGTGTCCGGGATCTACCCGCTGACCGAGTGGCGGGCGGCCTTTGATGTATTTGAGCAGCGCACCGGCATCAAGACGCTGCTCAGCCCGGTGGAGTAAACTCGACCCGCAGGCGCCTGAGTCGCGAACCACGTCCAGGGCCGGCACCACGTATGCGAAGGAGCATTTATGACGCAACACATCGACGCCCCCGCGGCGGCCCCCGCCGCGCCCGACATACCCCAACTCCAGCGCATTGCCGCCCAGGTGCGCGGTGACGTGCTGCGCGCCGTCGCCAACGCGGGCGGCGGACACATCGGCGGGCCTTTCTCGGCGGCGGATATCCTGGTCGCCCTCTACTTCCGCATCCTGCGCATCCGCCCTGACGATCCCACCTGGGAGGACCGCGACCGCTTTGTGCTCTCCAAGGGGCACTCCAGCATCGGTCTCTATGCCACGCTGGCGGCGCGGGGCTTTTTTCCCCGTGAAGAGTTGATGACCTTCGACAAGATCAACTCGCGCTTGCAGGGCCACCCCGACATGACCCGCCTACCGGGGCTAGATATGTCCACCGGCTCGCTGGGCTGCGGCATCTCCACGGCCGTCGGCATGGCCTTGGGGGCCAAGCGGCGCAAAAAGGACCTTTTCGTCTACTGTATCGTCGGCGACGGCGAGTGCCAGGAGGGCGAGGTCTGGGAAGCGGCCATGATCGGCGGCCGGTACAAGCTGGACAACCTGATCGGCATTCTTGACTTCAACGGGCTACAGCAGTACGGCTGGCCGGGCGCGACCATCGCGCAGCGGCTGGCGCCGTGGGGCCGGGAAGAGTTGCCCGCGCTCTGGCGGGCCTGGGGCTGGCGCGTGCTGGAAATGGACGGCCACAACATGCAGGCCATCCTCGACACGCTGGCCGAAGCGCAGCAGGGCCGGGGCAGCGGGCAGCCGACGATGGTGGTCGCCCACACAGTGAAAGGCCACGGCGTATCGTATACCCGCGGCGCCTATGAGTGGCATGCCAAGGTGCCGACCGCCGACGAACTGGCGCGCGGCCTGGCCGAACTGGAAGCGGCGGGAGAAATCGACCATGACTGAGCAAAAGAGCTTGCGCGATGCCTTTGGCGCGATCCCCTCCGACCTGGGGGCTGAAAACCCCGATGTGCTGGTGCTGGACGGCGACCTGGCGAACAGCACCCGCGCCGACATCTTTGCCGAGCGGGTGCCCGGCCAGTTTCTGGAGATGGGCATCGCCGAGCAGAATATGATGGGCGTGGCGGCGGGTCTGGCGACGATGGGCTTTATCCCGTTCATCAGCACCTTCGCCTGTTTCGCCGTCAAGCGGGCGCTGGACCAGGTGCGCGTGGTGATCGCCCAGCCGGGCCTGAACGTCAAGATCACCGGCGGCTACAGCGGCATCCTGACTGGCAAGACGGGCAAGACCCACCAGGCGGTCGAGGACATCGCTGTGATGCGCGCCATGCCCCACATGACCACGCTGGTGCCCGCCGACGCGGTGGAACTGCGCGGGATGCTGCGCGCGGCGGTCGCAACGCCCGGCCCGATGTACATTCGCCTGACGCGCGACCCCAGCCCGATCATCTTCGACAGCAGCTACCGGTTCACTATCGGCAAGGCCGTGGTCCTGCGCGAAGGCCAGGACGTGGCGCTGATCAGCACCGGTGTGCAGACGACGCGGGCGCTCGCCGCCGCCGATCTGCTGGCCGCCGAAGGCGTCAGCGTGCATGTGCTCCATGTCCCCACGATCAAGCCGCTGGATGAGGATGCGATCATCGACGCCGCGCGGCGCACGGGGCGCGTGGTCACGGCGGAGGATCATACGATCCTGGGCGGACTCGGCGGCGCGGTGGCCGAAACGCTGAGCGAACACTACCCAACCCGCATGAAACGCGTCGGCCTGCAAGACACTTTCGGCGAGTCCGGCCCCGACGATGCGTTGCTCGAAAAGTACGGCCTCACGCCGCACCACATCGCGGAGGCGGCGCGCGAACTGCTCCGCACGTAGCAGGCGCGGAGGCAGGCGAGGGGCGGAAAGCGACCGGGGCCGCGCGGTGTGAATGCCGCGCGGCCCCGGCTATAGTGAGCGTAGCACCTAGTGGAGCGGTGGGTTTGCGAATCGCGCCAGTTCAAGCGCCATGTCGGGGAACCATTGCCCGGCGGCCGGGTCCAGCGTCCCCCGGACAGGATCCAGCGGCCCGGTCGTCCAGCGATAGCACTGGCCGTCCGACTCGCCGGGAATCTTCACCCACAGGTAGGCATCGAGCAGCGGCACCCCGGTGTCGGCGGTCGGGCGGTAGCCCAGGCCGCGGTCGGGCGGGTTGCACCAGTCCTGCGGATCGCCCGCCGGGTGCGGCGGCGGCACCCACGGCCCCTGGCCGTTGCGGCTCGTATCAATGACGAGGTGGACCGTCGGGACGGCGGTGCCCATATTGGCGGCGTACCACTGGTCGGTGTAGTGCCAGGTGCTGATATCGTTGGGATCCACGGTGCCGAACGGCGAGTAGTATTGACTGGCACACCAATCGTAGTGCCCCAGCCGCCAGCCGCCTTCCTCCGCATCGTTCGCGAAGGCGATGCATTGCGAGATCCAGGTGCCGAACTTGGTTTCGTAGTCGGTGGCGCGGTAGTTGGAGACGTTCAAGAAGAAGCCCTGCACGTCCAGCACGCCGCCCGCGACGAGGCGCGCTGCCATGTCGCCCACTGCATGCCAGGCGCTATGCCCGGCGTCGAGATATACCAGCGCGTTCGGGTCGCGCAGCAGGGCATGGGCCGCGTAGTTGATGAGGCTCACCCGGTCGTAGGTGTCGGGCTGGCCGCAGTCGGTCGGCAGGAGCGCCAGGCCATCGGGTTCGAGGATGACGATCACCTCACGACTGTCCAGCCCTGCGGCGAAGCCGTCGATCCAGGCTTTGTAGGCATCGCCCGTGGTCGCACCACCGGCCGAATACTGGGCACAGTCGCGGCCAGGGACGTTATAGGCAACGAGCACGGGGACGGTACCCTTGCCGGCGGCGCGTTGGACAGTGCTCTTGACATCCTGCTGCACCCCGTGCGGGGTCCCGCTGGTAAACCAGACGGCCTGGGGTGTGGCGATCATTTGCCGGATAAGATCAGCGTCCGCCTGCTGCTGGTGCGAGGTCAGATAGGCAATCTGCGCGATTGCGCCGTGGTCCGGCTGCGGGACGTAGAACCGGGTATTGGGGTCCAGACTCTGGCCGGCCGCCGCCGCCCCGGTCACGGCGAACAGCGGTGCCACCGCGGTTAGCGCCATCGCAAACGCGCTAACAACCATGAGTAAATGCTTGAAACTCCTCCGGTGCGCCATGTTCTCTCCTTTCGTCGATCCCGCCACCCGCCGGCCGTGATGCGGGCCGGGGTGAGGGTCTCGATCCCCTTGGTGAGTGTGTCGCCGCGACGCGCGGCTGGAGCCACCGACCGTCGTGATCCTGGTCATCCCGCCGGCCATACCGAAGCGCCCCCTGATCTACGATCTTACCATGGAATTAACCCTGAGTCAAAGAGGATTCGTAAGGCAACTCGTTACACGGCTCCTGATTCTGTCTACCGCGTAGCCCAAACCCAGGTCATGCGCCCAATATCGCGGTATTCCGGGCGCCGGCTTAATGCCGTTTCTAAGGCGAGTAGTTGGGGCTGTTGCGTTTCGTCGGCGAGTAACACCGGCGCCAGGAGGTCGGTAATAACGCGAATCGGGCGGATTGCCTGCACAGAGAGTCCAGCATTCACACATAATTCCACCATCTCTTCGATAGTGAAGGTCTGTTTTGCCACGCCAAATACGGTAGTGGGCTGCATTCCCGTTTCCAGCAGTTCTAAGGCGGTTCCGAGATCGCTGCCGGCGATTGCCGTCTTGAGCGGAAGATTTGCGCGGTTCGCGACGACCAGAGATACTGCACCCTGAGCAGCTAGTAATTTGCTAAACTGCTGCATTACTGCGGAGGGTTGGGGAATATAGTCGAGCACGTTATGGCAGAGGATTACATCATAGGATTGGTTAATTAGATCCGCAGGTAGGTGCTCCAGATCAGCAACTGCATACGTCAGCCGAGCGCCAACGGCGACGGGAGCGCTGTTTGCTAGTTGCTGGGCACGGGCAATCATGTCGGGAGCGTAATCGATGGCCCGCACCACATGCCCGAGGTGCGCGAGGCGTAGCGCGAAAGCTCCTGGTCCACACCCGGCATCGAGGATACGTAGCGATGATCCCGTTAGCCGGGGGGTAAGTTGTTGCCAGATCAGTTCGTCCCGTAGCCATCCAAGCGGGCTGTGCAAGTAGTCCTCATATTTTTGGACACTACTGTCCGGCACGGTGCCGTCCAAGCGCTGTAGTTCGTCGGTTGGGTCGCCCACCATAGGTCTCCTTCATTGTAACAGTCAGGATATGGACGTGATCTCCCGAAGAGCGGGATGCAAAACAGGGGCGCCATCGGGGCGCCCCTGCTTGTTGCCAATTGTTTGCGAACCCAACCGGGCGGGCTAGCGGTACCAGCCCTCCAGGACGGGGATGCCGGTGCTACTCCCCTGCTCCGTGTCAGTGATGCGAATCCCGGCCATCTGATTGGGATCGGCGGGCGTATCGACGACGGCCCAGGCGACTCCGGCGCCGTCACAGACGAGATGCCCGGCCAGCACCGGGGCGGTATTGCCGTGCTTAAGCAGCCAGACCTGATAGGTGCCGCCGGTGGTTGGGAGATGGGCGGCCATAATGCCGAGCCGGTTATGGCCGGGCGCGATGATGGCCTGGCCGTTCGCCGGGCTGTCGGGGTTGGTGGCCTTCAGCATGGTCATCTGGGAGTTTGGCTGCTGCAAAAGATCACGCAACACCTGCTGCTGGGCGATGGTCTCGTTCATTATCTCGACCCGCTGGGTCATGATACCGATCCAGATCCCGGAGCCGACGAGCAACAACAAGCAGGCGGCCAGCGCGGCGGGGGCAAAGCGGCGATAGGCGGCACCGAAGCGGCCGGGAGAGCGAGCTGGGCGCGGGACGCCTGCCGCGAGCGCGACGGGCCGGGACTGCGCTGCGAGCTGCGGCGTGGCGGCAATGGCCTGCAACACTTTACCGCGCAAGGCACGGGGCGGTGCCACCTGGGGCACCGCAAAGGCGAGTTGTTCGACGGTTTCCTGGAAGTCGTGCAAGTGCTTCACACAGGGCGGGCAAATCGCCAGGTGATCGCGCACCGTCTCTTCTTCATCGACATCCAGCGCCCCGGCCGCCGTGGCCGGGAGCAGTGGTTCCACTTCTCGACAGGTAACGTGTTTCATGATCCTTCTGGCCCGCACGAGTCACAACTGCTTGGGGTGACGTATGGTTTGAATGCTTGCTTGGCCCATGCCGCCCGGCAGGGCGCATCGGCGTCTTCACCCTTTATACGGAAAGGCCCGAGATTTGGACGTGTACCCGGCAGCAGAGTAGCCGCCGAGCCGGTTACATTTCGCTGGCTTGCACCTCGGCGGCCAGCAAATTGCGTAGTTTTTGCAGCCCCAGCCGCAGGCGCGTCTTGACGGTGCCCAATGGCTCTTGCAAGCGTTCCGCGATCTCGCGATGGGTAAAGCCACCATAATAGGCCAGCGCGATCACGCGGCTCTGCTCCGGTGGGAGCTGGCGCAGCGCTTCCATGATCCGCACCCGGCGCATGCCGCCGAGAGCAGCGTCCTGGGGGTCAATCGCGTCCTCCGAGGTCGCCCCGCCCAGGCTGGAGCGAAATGCCTGTTCCAGTTCGCCGGGGGTCGCCAGGTCATAGGACGTGGTTACTTTGGCGCCCCGCGCCCGGCGGCTGCGTAATTCGTCGATGGCGCGGTTATGGGCAATCGCCAGCAGCCAGGAGGAGACCCGCCCGCGCCCCACCTGGAATTTCCCCGCCGCTTCCCAGGCACGCAGGAACACATCCTGCGTCACCTCTTCGGCGGAGGCCGCGTCGTTGAGAATGTGGAAGACAAAGGAAAAGACCAGCCGGTCATACTGATCGTACAACGCGGCCAGTGCCGTCGGATCGCGGGCGGCCATGCGCGCAATCAAATCTTCGTCTTCAGCGTTTCGCTGTTGCTGCTGCTGCTGATCCAAGCCTTGTTCCTTTGCAATCTCACGCAATGCGGATTATATCATCTCTAGGGTCATTGAACAACCACGCCACTTGTATTATACTGGCCGTGCATCCGCGCCACGGGGCGGCCCGCGGCGGGCACGGCGTCCGTATCCCCCTTAGTCAACAGGAGGACAGCTTGAGCACGATCAAAGCAAGCGAACTCAAAGGCCGCGCGGTGGTCAGCTTGACCCAGGCCGAAAAAATCGGCACCGTGGCGAGCGTCATCCTGGACCCTGCGGCGAGCCGGGTGGCCGGCCTCACCGTGCGCACGGGCATCCTGGGCGGCGCCAAGCTGCTGCGGTCCAGCGATATTCGCAGCCTGGGCATCGACGCCGTGACCATTCACGACAGCAGCTTGCTGCATGATGATAGTGGCGAAGTCCCGGAATTGAAAGACCTGCCGACTCTCGACGACATGATCGAAATGAAGGTCATCAGCGAGAACGGCCAGTTGCTTGGCACCCTCGGCAATGTCGAAATCGACCCGGATCAATACCAGATCACCCGCTATGAACTGAGCGGCACGTTGTGGGACCAGTTGACGCATAGCAACCAAACCTTCGCCGCGGTGCCGGGGCTGCGCTTCGGCAAGCAATTGCTGGTCGTCCCAGACGCTGTCGGCGCGGTATTGCAGGGATCAAGTACGCCCTCGGCGGACACGGCGCCGGAACCCGCGCTTCCCGCGGTATCGCCGCCACTCACAACGGCGCCTCCACCGCCCGTTGCCGAGCGGGCCACCTTTACCCCCGTACCGCCCCCGGTGGATGCCGGCCCCCCGCCGCCCGCCGGCACCCATGCGCGCGTGGTCCTCAGCGACACCGAGAAAGACGGCAAGGCCCCAGACGCGGCGCCGTCTTGAGTCCGGGCGGCGTCTGCGTTGCCGCTCTATATATATATCCAATCTCGATAGATACACTCGGAAGCCCTTCGACCAGGAAGGGCTTCCGCATTTCCACACGAATCTCTGAGCAAGCGCCGTGCCGGGGCCGCCGGTACCTGGCATGATCGTTGCTTCTGCGATGCATAAGAATCGACAATTGGCCGGAGTGAGCCTGCTTACCCTGGCGACCCTGCTGTTTGCGTTCGGTTTTACCAGCGCCACCGCGGTGGCGCAACCGTTACCCCAGGCCACGGGCGGGCAGACGCTGACCATCGCGGCGGGGCAGAGCGCCTCGATGCAGGTGCGGGGATTCTGCCTGGACTTCGGCAAGCCCTTCCCCAGCCAGAGTGGCGCCCCTACCGATCTGGCCCCCGACCAGGCCCGCGCCGCGCTGAACTATGCCGTCAGCAAGGGCTACGACACCAGCGACCCGCGCCAGGTTCAGGAAGCAATCTGGTTCCTGGTCAGCGGTGAGTGGCATCGCACCGATCATGCGCTGGGCCAGGAGATCGTCGACGCGGCCAAGAACGGCAATATGCCGGCGACTCCCACCGGCACGTCGTTGCTCGACGCCTTGAAGGCCAATAACTTGACGGCGACGATCACCTTCACACCCGGTGGCGGCCTCACCGGTAGCGACGCCTTTTATGGCGACGGTACGTTGACCATCACGAACAACGGCACGCAAGATGCGTCGGTCTATCTGCCGTTCGGCAGCGTGTTCCCGCCCGCCAATAGCGCCGACCAGCGGCTGATCGGCTACTCCCTGGCGGCGGCGCAGCCTGGGGCAACCACCACCGCAGGCGCCACCACCACGGCGGAGGCCACGACCGCGGCCACCAGCACGGTCGAAGCAACGGTCACGGCGGCCGCGACCAGCACCACCGCCCCGCCCGCCGCGGCCACCGAGACGGTCGCCCCAACGACCGCGCCGACAGAAACGGCGGCGCCCACAATGGCCGCGGCGCCGACGATGACTCCCGCGACCCCCGGCCTGCCCACGACCGGCGCCGGCGACTCGGGCCTGCCCGGCTGGCTGTTGCTGTTCGGCTCGGCGCTCTTATGCCTGGTAGCCGGGCTGGCACTGCTGCGGCGTAGCGCCCCAGCGGCATAAGCCGCCAATCTAACAAGAATATCGGCGTGTGAAAGCCGCCGCGTCCCAGCCAGGACGCGGCGGTGCTGTATGTAGGGAAGGCTACCCGGGCGGGCGCCGTAAAAAAGATCAACCCGCCGGCAATACACCCGGCGGGTTGTCGGAGAGGATTCGAGACGACTTACGGGCCGACGGCCGGCGGCGGGGCGCTCCCGTAAACGCTGCTCACGAGCGAAATCAGCACGAACACGACGCCGACGCCAATCGTGAACTGGTAGAGCCGCTTTTCCAGCCCGCGGCGGGTGCGGTAGATGCTGCTGTCGGCCCCACCAAACACCGACCCGATGCTGGAGCCTTTGGCCTGCATCAGCACCAGGGCGATCAAGAGGATCGAGATAATCAACTGGATAATATTCAGCGCAGTGCGCAGGTCCACAAGTGCTCTCCTTGATACATACTTGATACGGATAGGGCAGTTTCAGATCCGGCGGAACGCAACCCAGGGCCAGGTCGCGGAACACTCCCAATAAAGGTTCCTGCCGATTATACCATGTTTTCACCGGGCGCGCAAACAGCCGGCAGGGCGAAATCGTTGGCCCCGGCGGCCCGCGCCGCACTCCTCTCCTGGCAGGCAAGCACGCAGACTCTAGACTACGCTGAGCTGCGCGCGGGCGTCTGGCTGAAGGAGCGCGGCCCCTGATCCACAGCTTTGCAGAGAGACGGCAGCCATGGTATAACTAGGGTGATGCGCGGTGCCGGGTAGCGGGTAGGTTTCTTTATTAATACCGCGCCTCGCGATGACACTATTGCTGCTACCCCAGGGGTAGCTGGAGGAGTACAAGTCATGGATATGACCAACAACGGGGTTGGTTCGCCCACGCAAATCGCCGATGTGCCGGTTGTGGATGCCCAGGCCGAGGATATTTATGATGTGACCATCATCGGCGCGGGACCCACCGGCCTCTTCGGCGCCTTTTATTCGGGCATGCGTGAGTTGCGGACCAAGATTATCGATGCTCTGTCGGAACCGGGCGGACAACTGATTGCGCTCTACCCGGAAAAGTATATTTTCGATGCGCCCGGCTATCCCGAGATTATCGCCAAGGACCTGGTTACGCAGTTGGTGGCCCAGGCCATGCGCTGGAATCCAACCATGATACTGGGCGAGCGTGTGCTACAACTGACCCACCGGGAGGACGGGATTATCGTCCTGGGCACAGACAAGGGCACGCACCTGACGCGCACGGTGGTCATCGCCGCCGGGGTGGGCGCCTTTGAGCCGACCCGCCTTAAAGCGCCGGGCGTCGATGATCTGGAGGGCAACGGAGTCCACTACTTCGTCAAGCAGAAAGCCGTGTTCAAGGACAAGAACTTGCTGATCGTCGGCGGCGGCGACTCGGCGGTGGACTGGGCGCTCAACCTGCAAGACACGGCCCGCCACATCACGCTGATCCACCGGCGCAACGAGTTCCGCGCCCATGAGAGTACGGTCAACCAGATGATGGCTTCGCCCGCGGAAAAGCTGGAGGTGCTCACGCCCTGGGAGGTCCGCTCCGTGCACGGCGGCAACAGCGTGGAGCACGTGGTCCTCTTCCACAACGGCACCCAGGAAGAGCGCAGCATCCCGGTGGACGCCGTGCTGCTCAATCTAGGATTCAAGGCCGATATCGGCCCGATCAAGGAATGGGGCCTGAAGCTCGATAAGCGCACCATCCTGATCAACGAGCGCACCGAGACCAACCTGCCGGGCGTCTACGCAGCCGGCGACATCGCGGCGGAAGCGGTCAAGATGAACCTCATCGCCACCTGCTACGGCCAGGCAGCACTCGCGGTCAACGTGGCAAAGAACTATATCGACCCGCGCTCCAGCATCTTCCCCGGCCACAGCAGCGAGAAGATGGACCGCTAAGCGGCGGACCGGCCAATGGCGGAGCGCGGGCAGCGGTTGCCCGCGCTCCGCCATTCTACGGTGTGCCGATCCGCAGCGCGCCCCGCCCCCGGCGGCGCCAAGCCGGCCCGGTGCACACGTTCATTGGCAAGGCCCACGGGCCGGGTTGCGGATCGCTGATTACTACCTGCCGATGACAGATTATGCGTATGCGCCGGCCAACTCTCCGTGACCTGATCCTGCTCGCCCTGACCGGACTTTGGCTGCTGGCCCTGGCCGCGCTCGTCCTGCGACCCCCGGCGCCGGCGCAAGTGCCACGGCCCGCCGCCCGCCTCATCCCGCTCCCTGCTACCGCGACGGCCACGCCCGGCCCGCAGCTCGCCCCACTCCCGCGCGGCTATGGTGTCGCGGTCGCGCTCGATAAGGGCACAGCGGCGGACCTCGATCTGCTGGGGCCGGTCTGGTACTACGATTACCACGCCGAGGGGGCCGACTGGGGATCGCATCCGCGCATGTTGATGGTGCGCCCCGCCGACAAGCTTTCGGACGCCGACTTGCGGCACCTGGTGGCGACCCATCCCGGCCACTGGTGGATGCTGGGCAACGAGCCGAACGACCCGAATCAGGATAACCAGGAGCCGGCGGCCTACGCACGCTTCTATGCCCGCACCGCCGCCGTCATCCGCGTCGCCGACCCGACAGCCGGGATCATGCCGGGCGGGATCGCCAATGCCGATACCCAATGGGCGGCGGCTTTCCGCACGCAATACGCGCAGCTTACCGGCGGGCCGCCACAGGTGGATGCCTGGAACATCCACAACTACTTGCTCGATACGGCGAATCCCTATGACCTCGCCGTATTCCAGCGGCGCATCGGCGCCTTTCGGGCCTGGATGGCGGAAGTTGGCGACGGCGACCGGCCCCTGGTGCTCAGCGAGTTCGGGGTGCGCTACGGCGCGGGATGCTGCAACCGCCCGCTCGACGTGCTGGGCGACGGCCTCGTGTTCATGCGCCGGGCGATCACCTGGCTGGAGGAAAGCGGGCAGGTCGACTCGTGGGCCTGGTTCACCCTCGATAGCGGCGACCTGAACTACGCCGGCAATTTGCTGCGCCCGGCCGTCCCCGGCACGCTTTCGGACTACGGCCGGCTCTACGGCGATCATGCGCGCGTATTTGCCGTGACCAGGTAGCAAGCCGCGCCCGGCCCCATCGCGCTAGGCGGGCGGGTTATCTCCGGCGCCTTCCAGCCCGTAGCGGGCAACGCCCAGCAGGGCGGCGCGCGAACAGATGACATGCACGGGCATGCCCACCAGCAGATCGGATAAGCGGCCTTTGCGCAGGAAGGCTTGCATGAACCGCCCGTTCTGCAAGAGCGGCAGGATGCGTGGGGGGATACCGCCCGCCAGATACACGCCGCCGGTCGAGAGTACCTTGAGGGCGAGGTTGCCCGCCTCCGCGCCCAGGATGGCGATAAAGGTGTCTAGAGTGGCGGCACAGAGCGGGCAGGGTTGCGCGGGGTCCAGCGCGTATTTCACGATCAGCGGCGTCCTGTCCACGGCCTCCGCCAGTTGCCGGGCGACCTCCGGCGTTTCCTGGGCTGGGTCACGGTCGCGCAGGTAGTCGTAGATGTTGGGCAATCCGCGCCCGGAGCAAACGCGCTCGACGCTGACATGGGTATGGCGTTGCTGCAATATTTGCAGCAAGCCGATCTCGGTGGGGCTGCCGGGCGCGAAATCGGCATGGCCGCCCTCGGACGCCTGCGCCTGGTAGCGGGTGCCGTTCCAGACGAGGAAGGCTTCGCCCATGCCGGTGCCCGGCGCGATCACGGCTATGCTACCTTCAGGCTGCGCCGTGCCCTCGTTGAGAGTCGCGATTTCCTCCGGTGTCAAGATCGGCACGGCCAGGGCGATAGCTTGCAAATCGTTCATCAGCGTAACAGCGGACAGGTTCAGTGCCTCTTTGAGCTTCTCTAAGTCCACCAGCCAGTTCAGGTTCGTGACGTTCGCCTGCCCGGCGATTACCGGCCCCGCCACGGCGAAAGCCGCGCAGGTGATCGGCTGATCCACACCGGCGAGAAATTCGCGCAGGATGGCTTCCAGCGAGGGGTACCGGCCGCTGGGGAACTCGGCCTGCCGCACCGGCGCGCGTGGTCCACGCTCCGGCGCGAAGAGGGCCAGATCCGTCTTTGTCCCGCCGATATCCCCTGCCAACAACATCATACATTCTCCTGAGTTCACTGCCCGGCCCTGCCATCCGGCGGAGTGCGGGTCGTTTGTTAATAGCCGGCGGCGGCGCCATCGGCGCGCTTCTCGCTGCCCGCGACATAAGCGCCGCCAGGCAGCCGCCGGATGATCTGCCCCCGCCCGAACGCCGGGCCGACCGGCTCGACGCTCACCTCGTGGCCGCGCAGGGCCAGCCCTTCGAGGATGGGGCGCGGCACCTCGTCCTCCAGCAGCACGGTGCGCCCCTGGGTCCACTGCCAGCGCGGGGCGTCGAGGCTCGCCTGCGGGTTCATGCCGTAGTCGACCTGGTTGACCACCATCTGCAGGTGGCCCTGCGGCTGCATGTAGCCGCCCATCACCCCGAACGGCCCGAGCGCCTCGCCGCCGCGCGTCAGGAAGGACGGGATGATCGTGTGGTAGGGGCGCTTGCCCGGCGAGACGCA